>JBJEYG010000168.1:0-1741 GCA_051886555.1 Gemmiger sp. | reverse complement strand
TATGAGGAAGACCGCGTGCCCGTTGCGGTTATTGGCCGGCCCAATGTGGGCAAGTCCAGATTGGTAAATTATATTCTCGGCGAAAATCGTATGATTGTAGCCAACGAGGCTGGTACCACGCGTGACGCCATTGACACGCCGGTCAACAACAAATATGGAAGATTTATCTTCACCGATACTGCGGGCCTGCGAAAAAAGGGAAAAGTGGAAAGCGGTGTGGAGCGTTATAGCGTTCTTCGCAGCCTGGCCGCAGTGGAGCGCAGTCGCGTATGCGTGATTTTGATTGACGCAACCATCGGCTTTACCGAACAGGACTCCAAGATTGCCGGTTATGCCCATGAACAGGGCAAAGCTTGTGTGATTGCGGTCAATAAATGGGATCTTGTTGAAAAAGACAGCTACACGCTGGAATCGATGCGCAGGAAGCTGGCGGAGGACTTCAGTTTTATGTCCTACGCGCCGATCATCTTTATCAGTGCCAAAACCGGCCAGCGCGTGGACAAACTATTTGAAACAATCAAGTTTGTAGATGAGCAAAACGGAAAACGAATTACAACTGGCTCTCTGAACGAGATGCTGGCCCGTGCAACGTCCCGCGTGCAGCCACCTTCCGATAAAGGCAAGCGATTGAAGATCTTTTATATTACGCAAAGCTCTACGCGCCCGCCGACGTTCGTTTGCTTCGTCAATCAAAAAGCTTTGTTCCACTTCTCGTACCAGCGCTATATTGAAAATCAGATTCGCGAAACCTTCGGCTTGACCGGGACGCCTATCCGCATGCTTGTGCGGGAACACGGCGACGGTTCGGCCCGCTGATCCAGCCAGGGAGGAAGAAAATGATGACACAGATTTTGCTTGCAAGCGTGTTAACTGCTGCGGAGTCTTATCTTTTGAGCAGCGTTATTTTCGGCATTTTAATCGCGAAGGTTTTTTATCATGATGATGTCCGTACGCATGGAAGTGGCAGTGCGGGTATGACCAATATGCTGCGCAATTACGGTAAAGCAGCCGGCGCTGCAACGGCTGTGTGCGATGTGGGTAAGGGCGTTGTCGCGGTTTGGCTGGGACAGATGATTTTTGCCTCTCTCGTTGGTGAAAGCGGACTGAATCCTATTTGCGGGGCGTATCTTGCGGGTATTTTTTCCGTGTTGGGACATACCAAGCCGTTGTTCTTTGGCTTCAAGGGCGGTAAGGGGGTTCTGGTTGGTGCAGGTTGCGCTTTGGCTACGGAGCCCGCTGTGTGTTTTGCACTGCTTGCAGTTTTCCTGGTGGAGTTCTTTATTACGCGTATTGTTTCGCTTGGCAGCATTATCATTGCCGCGCTTTATCCCGTGTTTACACTGGTGTACTGGGTGCTATGGCGGGGAGTGAACGTGCAATCGGCAGTGTTCATCGGTGTGTGTACTACCATTATGGCTGTAATGGTTATTTACATGCATCGCACGAATATTCAGCGCCTGAAAAACGGAACAGAGTATCGGTTCGGCAGCAAAAAGAAAACCGATTCAGAAAGCAAATGAGGGAGTAAAACGACCTTCATAGCAAATTTAAATGGAGTGGTGCCGCGTGAGCGGCGTCACTCCATTTTATTGATTCATGCTACGCCATAAGCAGAGTTGTGCGGTTATGGAATACAAAAAGTCCCAATGATTATGCAATCATCGGGACTTTGGAGCTGGTGGCCGGACTTGAACCGGCGACCTGCTGATTACGAATCAGCTGCTCTACCAACTGAGCCACA
>JBJEYG010000167.1:0-1744 GCA_051886555.1 Gemmiger sp. | reverse complement strand
CTCAACGTGGATTGTCCGGCGGTTTTTTTGCCGGTGACGGTAACCCATGAGTTTGCCCACCAGCGAGGAGTGGCTGCCGAGCAGGAGGCCAATTTCTGCGGCATCGAAGCCTGCGTATACAGCGACAATGCGGTGTATGCCTATTCGGGGTGGCTGTTCGGCTATCTGCACCTGGGCAACGCGCTGTACCAGGCGGACCGCGACCGCTGGGCACAGGTGTATGAAACGCTGTGCGATACGGCAAAACTGGACCTGACGGTGAACAACGCCTATTGGGCCGGGTGGGAAGGCCCCGCCAGCGAAGTGGGGGATGCGGTGTACAGCACCTTTTTACAGGGGTACGGGCAGACGCTGGGAATGAAAAGCTACGGCGCCTGCGTGGACCTGCTGGTGGAAGCCTATGCCGGAGTGGCGGCGGCAAGCTAAAAAAGTGCGCAGAAAAGACGTATCGGATTTGTAAAAGTTGCTGCGGCTGCTTGGCAGAACGGGAGAAAAGGGTTATAATAAGGCCTGATCATTTTATTTGGAAAACTGCCGGGCGGACGGGATAAGCCCGGAAATGTGCAAGGAGCGGCTGCAAGGAATGAAAAAAAAGCCGAATTTGAATCAATATTTTTCGGGCAACGCGCTCACACGCCTGCCCCTTTATAAACTGCTGGCGGGCGGTACGGCCGCGCTGCTGTGCACCGGGCTGGGCGTCGGCGTGACTGCCGCCGCGCTGGCGCCTGTTGCGTCCGACGCGGCCCCGGTGCCTGCGTCGATGATTCAGGTTGCCACGGCGGAGACTGCCACTGCGGAATCGGCGACACCTGCCCCTACGCCGGACCCGGTGGAGATCCGGACGGAGGTGACAGTCGTCCAGCAGGATATTGGTGTGCAGCTTTACACCGTGGCAGCTGCGGGAGATACCGTGATCGCTGACCCGGCCGACAGTGCCAACGACATCAAGCTGGAGGAAGAAAAGCTGCCGTTGACCGGTGTGGAGCTGAATGTGACCATCACCGACGAGGAGGGCAACGCGACGGAGTATCCGGTGGATACGCAGAGCGGTACTGCCTTGGCCGAGGATGTGGAACCGGGGGATTACATCGTTAACATACCCGCGCCGGAGGGGTACCTTGCACCGGAGCCGCAGACAGTCACCGTGAAGGAAAAGGTAGTCTACAAGGCGGATGTGGAAGCCGTGAAGGAAAAGATCGTCCAGGCCAGCCAGGTGGTGGAAAGCCAGGAGGATTCCAGCTACGGCCAGAGCACTGTGGTGGCTGAGGAGATCAAAGATACGGTTGCCTATGCGGATTCGGCGCAGAATCAGGTGAGCAGTGTTGTTACTTACACGGTGCGAACCAGTTCCCGCGGGTATCTGCTGCTGAACGACGGCACCGAAACGCCCTACCAGCCGTTGTATGACAGCGCCAAAAATCTGACCGGAGCCAAGCGGGACGGCGCTTACCAGACGGTTTCCGCCCGCGGGCTGGACAGCAGGATCGTTTTTTTGGGAAACGCAAACAGCGCGTGGAACCTTTTACCGCTGACAGCCGGCGGGGATGCGGGGGCCTCTCAAGTGCAGAGCGGTTCCGATTCAGCGGCCCAGAGCCGGGAGGCTGACTCGCAGGATGAGGCTTCCTCCCCGGTGGAGGAGACGCCGACGCCTGAACCGGAGCAGACGCCTGACCCAACTCCCACGCCCGATCCGACGCCCACTCCGGAGCAGACGCCTGACCCGACGCCTGCGCCGGGACAAACT
>JBJEYG010000166.1:0-1752 GCA_051886555.1 Gemmiger sp. | reverse complement strand
TGGCTCTCATTACCATCAATCTGGGCATTTTCAATCTGCTGCCGTTCCCGGCACTGGATGGCGGACGGCTCGTGTTTCTGGCACTGGAGGGGGTTCTTCGCCGGCCGGTACCCACGCGCGTTCAGGCTGCGGTCAACGCCGTCGGTATGGCGCTGCTGCTGACGCTGATGGTGTTTGTTACCTTCCAGGATATTACGAAATTTTTCTGACAGCGAAAAGGAGTTTTCAGTATGGAACGAAAACGGAAGCGGGAAGTCAAAGTCGGCGGGCTGACGCTGGGCGGCAGCAACCCGATCGCCGTGCAGACAATGCTCAATGTCCCCATTGACGACGTGGCGGGCAATGTGGCCCAGGCAAAGCGCGTGGCCAAAGCGGGCTGCCAGATTCTTCGTGTTACTGTGCCGACCCCTGCCGACGCGCAGGTGGTGTCCGCCATTAAGGAAGCGGTGGACATCCCGGTTGTGGCGGATATCCATTTCGATTACAAGGCGGCGCTTGCGGCCATTGATGCGGGCGCCGACAAAATACGAATCAACCCCGGCAATATCGGTGCGGATGAGAACGTAAAAGCGGTGGCGGACGCCTGCAACGCCAAAGGCATTCCCATCCGCATCGGCGTCAACGGCGGCAGCCTGGAAAAGCACATTCTTGCCAAATATGGTGCGCCGGTACCCGAAGCCATGGTGGAAAGCGCTCTTTACCATGTGCGCCTGCTGGAAAAGCACGACTTCCATAATATTGTCATTTCCATTAAGTCCAGCAATGTGCCCCGCATGATGGCGGCTTACCGTTTGCTCAGTGCACAGTGTGACTATCCGCTGCATGTAGGCGTTACCGAAGCGGGCGGAAACCGGATGGGACTGATCAAATCCGGTATGGGCATTGGCGGATTGCTGATGGAGGGCATCGGCGATACGCTTCGTGTCTCGCTTACCGGGGATCCGGAGGACGAGGTCTACGCCGGCTACGACATTCTGCGGGCGGTTGGATATGCCGTCGCCGGGCCGGAGATCATCAGCTGCCCGACCTGCGGGCGCACCCAATACCCGATGATCGACATTGCCAATCAGGTGGAAGCCCGCTTGAAGGCCGACGGCTTTAAAAAGCCGTTGAAAATTGCCATTATGGGGTGCATTGTCAACGGGCCCGGCGAGGCGCGGGACGCTGACATCGGTATTGCCGGCGGCAAGGATGAGGCGCTGCTGTTCATCCGCGGCAAGACGGTACGCAAACTGCAGGGCGATATTGTTGGCCAGTTTGTCGAAGAAATTTACAAGCTGTAATGGGATTTCTGCAAAACAAAGGGGAAACATGAAACCACTGGTTACCCAGGTATGGCCGCAGTTT
The DNA here is from genome assembly GCA_051886555.1 of Gemmiger sp. Taxonomy (GTDB): domain Bacteria; phylum Bacillota; class Clostridia; order Oscillospirales; family Ruminococcaceae; genus Gemmiger. Next base: position 405 of record JBJEYG010000166.1, on the reverse strand, counting down.
ACGGCCGATCCACAGTTCAACGCCTGCTTCGGCGCGGTCATTGTCGATCGTGTCGAACTGTATAAAACCGCACGAAAAGTGATTCTCTGCCTGCGCAGCGCCGAGCCATTGGACGAAGCGATGTGCGGGCGCCTTTTGGCGTCACTGGAATCGGTGTTTGAGGGGTATACCCTGCATTTGAAAAATTATTTCGATTATCGTTTCATCACACCGGCGGCGGTCAAACGTATGATCGACGAGATGAAAGAGGAAGGCCTGCCGGTCAACGGTTTTCTGGAAAAGGCGCCGATCTCTTTCGGCGAGGACGGAATTACCGTACACGTTGCGGCGGGGCGTGAGATTTTGGAAAGCGTGGATTTTGCCCGCCGTCTTGCCGAGCGGATTCAGGAGCGCACCGGCACTCTG
>JBJEYG010000165.1:0-7940 GCA_051886555.1 Gemmiger sp. | reverse complement strand
GCGCGGACATAGTTCTGTATCGTCAGCATAGGCGGACTTCTCCTCCCTGATCTTTCTGACCCTATGGTATCATATTTTCTTTGATTGGAAAAGACAGATATGGTACAATTTTGACAAATCAATCGAAGGGACGTGCCGCGGTATGCCGCAAAAAGTCAGCGTAGGCTGTGTTATCATGGCGTCGGGGCTGGGGCGCCGGTTCGGCGCCAACAAGCTGCTGGCGGACTTTGGCGGCCGCCCGCTGCTGGACTGTGTGCTGGACGCCACCGAAGGACTTTTTTGCTGTCGCGTTGTGGTGACCCGCCACCCTGAGGTACAGCGCCTGTGCCGGGCGCGGGGCGTGCCGGTGTTGCTGCACGATCTGCCCTGCCGAAGCGACACCGTCCGCCTGGGCGTGTCGCTGATGCCCCCGCAGGCACAGGGATGCCTGTTCTGCCCCGGCGATCAGCCCTTGCTGACCGCCCGGACGCTGCGCGCTATGACCGCAGCCGCGGCCTGTGAGCCCGGTGCCATCTGGCGCGCAGCCTGGCAGGATGTGCCGGGCGCACCGGTGCTGTTTCCCCGGTGGGCGTTCGGGGAGCTTTGCACGCTGCCCCGGGGCAAAGGCGGCGGCATAGTGCTGAAAGCGCACGCCGACCAGGTGCGCACGGTCCCGGTGGCAGACCGCTTTGAACTGGCCGACGTGGACACGCCCGGCGACCTTTCCGCATTACTTGCCCGGCGAAACGTCCAAAATGCTTAATACAAATTCGACAAAATGTGCAAAAACAGAACAGATCCCGTTTTTCGTCCCTGTCCGCAGAAACTTGCTGCCGGTAAAATTAGGGTATCAGTTTCCCGGAACAATGTACAACAGAGGCGAAGCATGAACGAAATGATCTGTGTAGGCCTGCCCAGAGGTCTGCTGTACCACCGGTACGGCGCTCTGTGGCAGGATTTTTTTACCGCACTGGGCGTGCAGACCATCACCGGCTCCCCCACCAACAAAGCCATTCTGGACAAAGGCGCCTCGCTGTCGGTGGATGAAGCGTGCCTGTCGGCCAAAATTTTTCTGGGCCAGGCAGCCGAACTGGTCGGCAAATGCGACTATCTGTTTTTGCCGCGCTTCAGCAATTTTGGCAGGCTGCGTACCATGTGTACCCGCTTTGAGGCAATGCCGGACATTGCGCGCACCGTATTCCGCGAAAGCGGGCAGCGTTTTTTAACCTGTAACGTGGATGTGCGTGCCGGCCAGACGGAGGAAGACGCCGCCATCGACGCAGCCGCCGCGTTGGGCTTTTCCCGGCGCAGCGCCAAAAAAGCATGGTCTGCTGCTGAAAAGCAGGAACATCACCGCTGGAGCCGACGGGTAGCCGCCGAAGAAGCGCTGTACAAGACGGAAGGTGTCAAAATTCTGGTGGCGGCGCACAGCTATGTGGTCGAGGACCCCTGCCTGGGCGCTCCGGTTCCCGAAACGCTGCGGGCACTGGGTGTCACGCCCATCCGGGCGGACATCGTGGACCGCGCTGCCGCGCGGAAAGCATCGGCGGCGCTTTCCCCCACCCTGAAATGGGAGATGAGCCGTGAGCTGGCGGGCAGCATTGCGATGCACAAAGACAAAGTGGACGGCATTGTATTGCTGAGCGCCTTTCCCTGCGGGCCAGACTCGATGGTGGACGATATGCTGCTGCGCCGGGTGCAGGGCGTGCCGGTCCTGCACTTGACGCTGGACGGCCAGAGCGGCACCGCCGGAGTGGAAACGCGGCTGGAAAGCTTTGTGGACATTATCCACTTTAAGGAGGGAACGCTGTGAAGCAGACCGCCGTTCGTAAATTATCCTTCCCGCGCTATGCCAATTACAATGCGGTCATCCGCTATTTTATCGAGCAGGGCATGGGGCAGAGTTACCTGATGCAGCCCCGGCCTACCCGGCACACGCTGGAACTGGGCGCACGTTACAGCCCCGACAGCGTATGTACCCCGTTTAAGGAAACGTTGGGCAGCATGATCGAAGCGCTGGACGCCGGCGCCGATACGCTGATCATGACCCACGGTCTGTGCCGTCTGGGTTATTACGGTGAACTTCAGCAGCAGATTCTGGAGGATCTGGGTTACGAATTCGATTTTATCAATCTGGCTGAATACGACACTGGCAACAAAAAGGACTGGTTGAAGGCGCTCAGGCGCATCAATCCCAAAGCCAGCTGGGCAAAAATTTTACCCCATGCGCTGGACGCGGTAAAAATGTGCGAGTATATCGACGAGGTGACCGCTTTGTATTATCGCAGCTGTGGGTTTGACAAGAGCGGTGCGACGCAGCGTGCTTATCGCCGTTTTCTGCTGGATATGGAACTGGCCCGCAGCCGTGCGGACATTGACGCCGGTTACGCTGCGGTGCGGCAGGCGATGGAGCAGCCCCCGCCGGAAAAGCCTGTCCATCCGCTGCGTGTAGGGATCGTGGGCGAGTTTTACACTGTCATGGACCCCTTCGCCAACCTGAATACGGAGCAAAAACTGGCAGACATGGGCGTAGAGGTACATCGCTGGATGACGGTGAGCAACCGGTTTCTGCATTACCCCGGCGAGAAAAACCTGCACGCCCGCATTGCCGATTTGTGCGAATATGAGATGGGCCCCACCGCCACCGCCAACATCTGGGCGGCGCGGGATTATGCCCGCCGCGGCTTTGACGGGCTGGTGCACATCAAAGCGGCAGGGTGCACGCCGGAGATCGACGTAATGCCGGTATTGCAAACCATTGCGCGACAGGAGAAGATCCCCGTGCTGTACCTGACCTTCGACGCTCAAACCAGCGATGTGGGTCTGACGACACGGCTGGAAGCCTTTTATGATATGATCGCCATGCGAAAGGGAGTGGGGTAAAATGGTGCTGCAACACGCTTATCTGGGCATCGACGTGGGGAGCATCTCCACCAAAGGCGTGATTCTGGACAAGCAGAACAACATTCTTTCCCGGGCGTACATCTGGACCGAGGGGGATCCGATCGGTGCGGTCAAGCGGCTGGTGAGCCTGCTGGAACAGGACTTCGACAAAACGCAGTACAAGGTGGTGGCCACCGGCACCACCGGAAGCGCACGCCGTCTGGTGGGCGCCGTGCTGGGCGCCACGATGGTGAAAAACGAGATCACCGCCCACGCGGTGGGTACCACCACCTTTCACCCGGATGTGCGCACCATTCTGGAAATCGGCGGGCAGGACAGCAAGATCATTCTGGTGGAAAACGGCGTGGCGGTGGATTACGCCATGAACACACTGTGTGCCGCCGGAACCGGCGCATTCCTCAGCAGCCAGGCCAAGCGGCTGGGCATCGAGGTGGAGGAAATCGGCGAATATGCGCTGCGTTCCACCCACCCCACCACCATAGCGGCACGCTGTACCGTCTTTGCCGAGAGTGACCTGGTGCACAAAATCCAGATGGGCCACCCGCGGGAGGATATCATTGCAGGCGTGTGCAACGCAGTGGCCGCCAACTATCTGAACAACGTGGGCAAAGGCAAAAAGATCGTGTCGCCCGTGGTATTTCAGGGCGGCGTCAGCAAAAACGCTGGTGTGGTGGCCGCATTTGAACGGGCACTGGACTGCAAGGTGATCGTGGACGAAAACGGCCATCTGATGGGCGCCATCGGCGCGGCGATCCTGGCAAGGCGCAGTTCCGGACGGCGGCTGTTCGATTTCTCGGTGGAGGATCGGGAGTTTCGCACCCGCGAGGCAGGCTGCGGGCGCTGCCCCAACAACTGCGAAATCATCTGCGTGTATGAGGGGGATCAGTTGATTGACAGCTGGGGCAACCGCTGCGAGCGCGGCGCGGTGCGCACTGCCGAATGACAGACGCAAAGCCGCCCGGTCTGGTACAGACCGGGCGGCTTTTGGGATACTTCACACAGCGAATCAGTAATTTTTCTTTACCAGCTCAAAATAAGCCTGGGGATGGTCGCAGACAGGGCACTTGGCCGGCGCGTGCTGGCCAATGTAAACGAAACCGCAGTTACGGCACTGCCAGACTTGCTCGGTCTCCCGGGCAAACACGTTGCCGGCTTCGATGTTGGCGGCCAGCGCCTTGTAGCGCTCCTCGTGATCCTTTTCAATACTGCCAACCATGGTGAACAGCGCAGCGATACGGTCAAACCCTTCCTCGCGGGCCTCGGCGGCCATGCGGGGGTACATGGAGGTGTGCTCCTCGTTCTCGCCGGCAGCGGCCATCTGCAGGCAGGTGAGCGTGTCGGGGATCTGGCCGCCTTCCATCAGCAGCTTGAACCAAATCTTGGCGTGCTCCTTCTCGTTGTTGGCTGTTGCGGTGAACAGCTCGGAAATCTGCTCATACCCTTCTTTCTTCGCCTTGGAGGCAAAGAAGGTGTATTTGTTGCGGGCCTGACTCTCGCCGGCGAAAGCCTCCCACAGATTTTTTTCGGTTTTGCTTCCTTTCAGTTCCATAAAACTACCACCTTTCTTAAAATTAGGATTTTGTCTTATACATAGGATAAATCATCCGATCGCAAAAGTCAAGAAGAATCTTCCACAACATTCCCACGATCTTCATGTGAAGGTTGACAAAGCGGCGGATTTATTGTATATTCTGATTAAGATACAATCTGATTTATGAGGAGGTGTCCCACCGTGACCAAGCAGCGCGCTTTGCTCTATGACATTGTGCAGAGCAACAACGCCCATCTCACTGCTGACGAGATCTTCGCCATTGCGCAGACCCGAATGCCCAACATCGCACGCGGTACAGTCTATCGCAATCTGAACCTGATGGTTCGGGACGGTGAGATCAACCGTCTGGAAATGCCTGAAGGGCCCGACCGTTTTGACCGCACCGCCCGCCCCCACGGACATCTGTATTGTGATGCTTGCGGCAGTCTCGAGGACATTGCCGTTGTGGGCCTGGTGCGTGAACTGGAAGGGGCCATCGGCACTGAGGTTCGTTCCTACCAGCTGACGATCCACTACATCTGCCCCCGTTGCCGCCAAAAGCAGGCGCAGTGATCTTTTTGGGGCAAACGGATTTCTGATCAAAATATCCCCCGGCACGCCTTGCGCCGGGGGATATTTTGATGCAGGATTCAGGGCAGACGATCGTACAGTTCCATCTGCCGGTGAATCTTTTCGGCCAGCGCTCGGTCAAATGCGCCGGGCAATGCCCGCCACTGCCAGTTACCGCCGGAGGTGGACGGCGTATTCATCCGGGCGGCGTGGCCCAGTCCCAACAGATCCTGAGCTTGCACCACAGCCAAATCGGCTACGCTGGCCCAGGCAGCGCGCATCATGCCCCAGTGGTAACCTTCCTCCCTGGTCAGATGCAGGTAGTCCACCGCATGCTGCACGTCCGCCGGGGACGCCGTTTCAAACCAGCCGATCAGCGGTTCATTGTCGTGCGTACCAGTGTACACCACACAATGGTGGGGGTAGGTATGGGGCAGATAGTCGCCGTTTTCACGGCTGTCAAAGGCAAATTCCAGTACCTTCATCCCGGGGTAACCGCTCTGCTCCAGCAACTGCCGCACGTCATCGGTCAGAAAGCCCAGATCCTCGGCAATGATGTCCTGTTCGCCCAGCGCCCGGTTGACCGCGTTGAACAGTTCCATACCGGGGCCGGTGCGCCAGTGTCCGTCGGCGGCGGTGCTGCTGCCGCTGGGGATGGCAAAATATCCCGCAAAGCCGCGGAAATGGTCGATGCGCAGAACATCATAGGTATTGCACAACACCCGGAAGCGCCGCACCCACCACTGGTATCCGTCCTCGCGCATGGCCTCCCAGTTGTACAGCGGGTTGCCCCACAACTGGCCGGTGGCCGAAAAGCCGTCCGGCGGGCAGCCAGCCACCTCGACGGGGTGAAGGTCTGCGTCCAGCTGAAACGCCTGCGGAGCACTCCACACGTCCACACTGTCGCCCGCCACATAGATGGGTAAATCGCCGATGATTCGCACGTTGCGCTCGTTGGCATAGCGCTTGAGCGCCCGCCACTGCCGGAAGAACAGGTACTGGACCGCCTTCCAAAAATCCACATCCGACTGATACTTTTCGCGGGCTTCGGCCAGCGCGGCCGGGTCACGGCGGCGCAGCGGCTCCTCCCATTCGGTCCAGGCGCAGCCACCGTGGGCGTCCTTCAGCGCCATGAACAGCGCGTAATCCGGCAGCCAGAAGTCGTTTTCGGCACAGAACTGCAGGTAGGCCGCAGGCGGATTTGCCAGCAGACGTCCGCAGGCAATGCGCAGGATGGGCAACCGCTTGCAATACAGCGCGCCATAGTTGACCCGGTCCGGCTCGCTCTCCCAGTCCACATCCCGGTATTCCCCGGGGAGCAGCAGGCCTTCGTCCGCCAGAAGATCCAGATCAATAAAATACGGGTTGCCGGCAAAGGTAGAAAAAGACTGGTAGGGACTGTCGCCGTAGCTGGTGGGACAGATGGGCAGGATCTGCCAGTATTGCTGCCCCGCTGCGGCAAGAAAATCGACAAAGTCGCGCGCTGCCCGGCCCATGGTGCCGATGCCGTAAGGCGACGGCAGGCTGGACAGGTGCATCAATACACCGCTTGCACGCATGAGGATTCTCCCTTCGTTGAAAAGTGGCTGATTCCGGTCAGTTGCCGGGCAGCGCACTGACGCTTTCCCCTTCCACCAGCTCGTAGGGCACCACCTCATGCACAGCGCCATGACCTTCCTCGATACAATGGATCAGGATCGCCACGCCACGCATGGCCAGCCGTTCGGCAGGCTGGCGGATGGTGGTAAGCCGGGGGGAAAGATATTCGGTCAGTTCGATACCGTCAAAGCCGCAGACCGATACGTCCTGCGGTACGCGCAGGCCGTGATCCCGCAACGCGCGGATGGCGCCGATGGCCATAATGTCGCTGTAGGCAAACACTGCCGTCAGCGACGGGTCGGTGGTCAGCAGCTTTTCCATGCCCTGATAGCCGCCCTGCAGGGTGAACCGGGCACAGGCATACTGCGTTCCGGTGTCAAAGGGCAGGCCCAGGCGGGAAAAACTGCTCAGGCAGCCGGAAAGTCGCGCCGCGCTGGGATGGGACCGTTCGGGATCACCGCCGATCAGCCCGATATGACGGTGGCCCTTTTGGTAGAGATACTCGATCATGTGGGACGCCGAATCCGAGTCATCCACACTCACGCTGGAAAGGTTTTCAATACGGTTGCTGACGGCCATGTTGGTCATCAGCAGGCAGGGCACATCCACGTCCTCCAGCCGGTCGGTGAAATGGTTGCTGTCCGAGCCGAAGAAGATGATGCCGTAAGGTTTGTGCTCCCGGCAGATGCGCCGGGCGTGATCCACCTCATTGTCGTTCTCGTCGATGTAGTACACCACGCTGTTGTAGCCCGCTGCTTCGCAGGCGAACTGTGCTTTTTCCAGAATGGGAGCAAACAGCATATTGTGGGTGCCCTTGACGATCATGGCAATGCCCTGGCTGATTTGCTGCTTGAGATGCTTTGCGTTGGAATTGGGCCGGAAGTTGTACTTATTGACCACCTCAAGAATGCGTTCGCGGGTTTTTTCGCTCACGTTCGGGTTGTTGTTCAGCACGCGGGACACTGTGCCCACCGCATAGCCCGATTCCTTCGCAATGTCTTTAATGGTCATAACAAGCCATTCCTTCCTCGCCTTTTTCCGCCGCCCGGCGCACCGGAACGGCAATTCTGTCAATGGATTATTATATCATCCCTTGACGGCGCCCGCAACCACACCTTCAATAATGTATTTCTGGCAGAACAGGTACATAATGATGACCGGCAGCACCGTGATCATGATGCAGGCCATCATGGGGGCCATCTCCACCTTGCCGTAGCTGCCGCGGAAATACTGAATGGCCATGGGGATGGTGCGGTACTTTTTGATGTCCAGCACCAGCGTGGGCAGCAGGTAGTCGTTCCACACCCACATGGTTTCCAGAATCGCGGTGGAAATCATGGTGGGTTTCAGGATGGGG
>JBJEYG010000164.1:0-1755 GCA_051886555.1 Gemmiger sp. | reverse complement strand
CGGATTTCTTGACGGGCGATGTGCCGGAAAGATACTACCTTTCACCGGCACAACAAAAACACCTGCTGCCCGACGATTGGGGGAAGGATTCCCGGTAAAAGAGGCGACCAAAACCGGCTATAAGCTGGCGTACCCCGGCGACAGCATCAGCCTGGCCTACGCCACCACCAACCGCCGCCGCGGCCGGGTGGGGCATGGCATCGCCCACACGCTGACGACCTCACCCAACCAGGGCGTGCTCTGCTTTGTGGATATGAACGAACAGCCGGACTGCACCGGCGTGGCACGCTGCGTGACCACCCGCCAAAACAGCGGCATCCACCAGCATAAGCGCGAGTGCTCCGGCGTGCTGTGCGGCGGCCGCATCCGCCGCCTGACGCCGCGGGAATGCCTGCGGCTGCAGGGTTGGCAGGACGACCGCATCGACAAGATTTTGGCTGTCACCAGCGAGGGCCAGGCCTACAAACAGGCCGGCAACGGCGTGACGGTGACTGTGGTGGAAGCCATCGGACGCAGGCTGGCGGCGGTGGATGCCGAACTGAACGGAGGCACGGCCCCTGCCTCTTGACTTCCGCAACCAGAAGTTTGGCTGTGAGATCGAAATGACGGGCATCACGCGCCAGCAAGCCTCCGAGGCGGTGGGCCGACTCTTCGGCACATCGGCCCGCCAGACCCATGAATCCCGCGTTTACGACCCTTGGGAAGTTAAGGACGCAGACGGCAAGAAATGGCGCTTTGTCTATGACAGCAGCATCCAGGCCACCCGGCGCGTTGGCCGGCGGCAGGAACCGACCGGCGATTCGGCCTATAAGGTAGAACTGAACTCGCCGGTGCTGGAATATGCCGAGATGGGCAAGCTGCAGGAAGTCGTGCGGGCTCTGCGCCATGCCGGTGCCGTCGTGAACCCCAGCTGCGGGCTTCATGTTCACATTGATGCCAGTAAGCACACGCCGCGCAGCCTGCGGAATCTGTTGTCGATCATGTACTCCAAGGAGGACTTGATCCTGAAGGCAGTGGGAACCCAGCAGCGCCGGGTAGAACAGTATTGCCATCTGTCGCGGGAAAATGTGATGCAGGCGGTCCGCAATATGCCGCCCGGCCTGACGATGGAGCAGCTGCGCCGCGCCTGGTACGAAGGCCATGACGGCGAGCACGACCATTACAACTGGTCGCGGTATTACGCGCTCAATCTGCATTCGGTGTTTTACCACGGCACCGTGGAGTGGCGCTGTTTTGAGAGCACGCTGCACGCCGGGGAAGTCCGCGCCGACATCACGCTGGCACTGGCCATGTCGGCCCAGGCCATCAATCTGGAAAAAACGGTGGCCCGCAAGACGCCGGTCGGGGATAACCCGGCATTCACGTTCCGAACTTTTTTGCTTCGCCTTGGTCTCATCGGCCCCGAATACAAAAATGTGCGGATGCACCTGCTCAAGCGTCTGCCCGGCGACCCTGCCTGGCTGCGCGACCGCAACCAGTACGAAAGTTACCAGCGCCGCCATAATCGTGGTGGTGACGCGCGCTGAAGGGGGGATTTTTTGAAAGAACTGTATTTTGCCTATGGCTCTAACCTGAATATCGCCCAGATGGACAACCGCTGCCCGCTGGCGCAGCTCGTATCCCGGGCTGTGTTGGAAGGGTATGAACTGGCCTTCCGCTGCGGTGTGCTGACCATCCTGCCCAAAGAGGGCGGCCGGGTGGATGGCATCCTCTGGAAAGTCAACGACCGCGATGAGCGGGCGCTTGACCGCTACG
>JBJEYG010000163.1:0-7971 GCA_051886555.1 Gemmiger sp. | reverse complement strand
TGCTGGAGGAGTTCGCCCAGAACCTGAACTACGGCCCCGAACCGGACACCATCAGTTATCTGATCAAGAACGGCGCGGTGGTGAAGGAGTGCCAGGTGGAAATGGGCGAGCGCACCGCCGGGCAAAGTTACCTGACCTTTGCGCGCAGCGTACAGTACATGGTGCGCATGTCCATCTCGATTCTGTTGATCCAGTGGTTCCGCAAGCGGGACACCGAGACCCCCTACCCCGAAAGGAGCCTGTAAACCATGCAAGAATACGGTATTGCTTTGCGCATCGGCCTGATTCTGGGCAGCCTGCTGACGGCCGGCTATATCCTGCGCCGCGTGCGCCACGCCAAAGTCCAGATCGAGGACACAATTTTCTGGCTGTTTTTTTCGGCGGTGCTGCTGATTTTGGCCATCTTCCCGCAGCTTGCCTTCTGGGCATCCAATCTGCTGGGATTCATGAGTCCCATCAACCTGGTCTATGTGGTCATCATCTTCCTGCTGATCGTTAAAATGTTCTTTATGTCGGTCAAAATGAGCCAGATGGACTCCAAACTGCGCATCCTGACCGAGCAGGTCGCGCTGAACGAAGAAAAGGTGGAGCGCGATAAATTGGATTTGTAATACCTTCCCGACCATGGTATAATAAATTAGATAGACAAGAGGAAAGAAGGTTATCGCATGGCTTTCACGCCCAAACTCACTTATAAAGGCCGTCCGCTGGTGCGCTGCGGCAATGACATCTACTACGGCAACCCCCGCGACAAATATGTGATCTATCTGCAGATCCTGAACACCAAAAAGGAAGGCAATGCCGAAATCGCCGACAAAGTGCACATTGTGCTGATGGATACCGACGATTCCAAGCCGCTGCCCGAGCGCGTGGTAAAGCAGGCCAACAAGGTCGGGCTGTACAACGCCCTGTCCTTTGGCAACATTATGCTGCAGAAGGCATTGAATCAGAAATAACCGCGAACCGGAAAAGGCCGCAGCCCCCAGGGGGCTGCGGCCTTTTTGCCGGAAACTGTGAGGAACTGCCATGGAATATCAATTTATGCCCGCCGCCGCGCAGGACGCCGGGGCTGTGTTTGCGCTGATCCGCGCGCGCATCCGCTGGATGGACAAAGTGGGCGTGGAACAGTGGAACAAACTGGATTACTGGGGCGCATTCCCCGAAAGCTACTACCGCGCCGCCATTGCCGACGGCCGGCTGTATGTGCTGCGCCGGCCGGACGGCTCGGTGGCGGGCGCCGGGGTGCTTTCCCCTTCCGACAACGCCTGGCCGGCGGACGGTGTGCCGGCGCTGTACCTGCACAATTTTGTCACCGCGCTGGACGCCCCGGGCGCGGGGGACGAGTTTTTGCGCGGATGCGAAGCGCTGGCCCGCCGCCGCGGCAGCACCTGCCTGCGGCTGGACTGCGCCGCCAACAACCGCAAACTGAACGACTACTATGCGCGCCGCGGCTACCGCGCTGTGGGCCGGGTCATCGAGGGGGATTTCATCGGCACCCGGCGTGAAAAAACGCTCTGACAGCGTAAGCGGCGCCGTCCCCGCTGCCTTCCCCGGAACACACCAACTGCGCCGTCCCCCCTGCTTTCCCCGGAACACACCAACTGCGCCGTCCCCCCTTGCTTTCCCCGGAACACGCCAACTGCGCCGTCCCCCCTGCTTTCCCCGGAACACGCCAACCCGAACCCTGCCGGCAACCCAAATTTTCAATCAGGAGGCGTTCAAAAAATCGCACCCGTGCGGGCAGCGCCTTGCCGGACCGCCGGCCTTGCCCGGGTCGTGCGATTTTTAGCCGACTGACCGCTTTGGCGCGGGTCCGCTGCGTCGCAGCGATGGCGTTAAAAAAATTTTCCCGAGGCAGAGAATTGAGAGGGAAAATTTTTAGCCAGCGCGGAACAGCGGCGCTTTTTCCGCCGCTTTTTGGCGTCAAAAAGCGGCCCCCAAGGGGAGCCGCATCGGCACGGAAAGCCCGCCCGCTCAATAGATCGGCGCGCCATGGGTGAACGACCACAGATAAAACGCGCCCAGGCCCGCCAGCACCGCCGTGCCTGCCACGCGCAGCAGCGCGGCATTTTTTGATTCACCGCCGCACAGTGCCGCAGCGGCCACCGGCAGCACGGGCATGCCCAGCGCGTATCGCTGTGCCGAGATCAGCCAGGTCTGCCCGTTCATCAGGAAAAATCCCGCCAGCCCCAGCAGCAGCCAGTGGGGCGGCAGGCGGCGGGCAGCCAGCGCCAGCAGCAGCGCTTCGGCCAGAATGACCCCCACCGTCCACGCGCCCAGGTAAAGCGCCCAGTCGGGGTTGCCGCTGGCCGTCTGGGCGTACATGGTGCGCACCGCCCTGGAAAACAGGCAGAATCCGTTGCTCCAGTGTTCCTTCTGGTAAACCGTGAACTGCCACGGGTTGCCGTACACCCACCAGTTGAGCAGCAGATACGCCCCGATGCCCAGCGCCGGCCCCAGCACCGGCAGCGCCCACACGCCCCGCATCCGCGCCCCGCCCCGCCAGCGCACCCAGCACCACAGCACCGCGTAACCGGCCAGCAGCACGCCGTTGGCGCGGCACAGCGCTGCCAGCAGCCCCAGTACCCCGGCACGGAGGCAGCGCCGGCCTTGCAGCGCATCCAGGAAGGCAAAATTCAGGCAGAAAAACAGCGCTTCGGTCTGGGGCAGCACAAAGAAAAAGCTACCCGGCAACGCAAGCTGAACCACGCAGGCAAACCGGGCGCCCCGCGCCCCCAGCATCCGCCAGGCGCAGCGGTACAAATGCACACAGCCCAGCGCCGTAAAGCCCAGCGCCAGCACGGTGCCCGTCACCCACAGATCGCACCCCAGCAGCGCGAAGGGACGCAGCAGCAGCGGCCACAGCGGAAAGAACACAATCATCAGGTATTGCTCGGCAAAGCCCTGCTCCCCCGCGCCGTAGCCCCAGCGGGCCAGATCCAGGTAATGCCGGGCATCCAGCCCGCCGCAAAAACGCCACCGGATCGTCTGGTCTATCGGCTCGCCGGGGAATTGCAGCCGGGCCGCCAGGCACAGCAGCCCCAGCACCGCCAGCCCCCAGCCCAGCGCCGCCGCGCCTGCCGCCAGCTGGCTGCGCGCGGCAGGTCCGGGACGCAGTTCCATTTCGCCGCACCGCACCAGCCGCCAAAGGCCCACGCAGGCCGTCCACACAAAAACCGCCAGCACCGCCACGCTCAGTACATTGCCCAAACCCCTTCCTCCTTCCGCGCCGGAATACCGAAAAAGCTGCCGCCCCCCTGGGGAGCAGCAGCTTTTTGATGGGAAAACTCAGTCGTTTTTCTGGTCGCAGTCCACATCCTCGGCGGTGCAGGCTGCGCAGTTGCCGTCGCAGCTCTCGAACTCGATATCAAAAGCCGCGCCGCAGCTGGGGCAAACCAGCTGCTTGTTCAGCAGCGTGTCCTCGTCCACGGTGGTGACGGTGCCGCAGTTGGGGCAGGTGACTTCGTACTCGGCTTCCTCGCCGTCGTCCTCGTCTTCCTCTTCGCCGTACAGCGCGTCCACCAGATCATCCATGTCCTCGTCGAGCACTTCCAGCTCGTCGTAGACCTGGTCGAGGGCATTGTCGTGCTCGGTGACGGTGTCGGCCATCTCCTCCAGCAAATCCATCATGGCGGCAATGATCTTGCCGTTCTTCGAGTTGGGATCAAATTCCATACCGGTCATGAGGCCGCGGATGTAAGCGGCCTTTGCATTCAGATCCATAGCCATAAAGGTAGCCTCCTTGTGTCAAAAAAGCCGGGCGCAGCTTGCCGGCCCGGCCAGTGGTTGTGATCAGACGCGCTCCATATACTCGCCGGTGCGGGTATCAATGCGGATCTTGTCGCCCTCGTTGATGAACAGCGGCACGCGGATCTCGGCGCCGGTCTCCACCTTGGCGGGCTTGAGGGTGTTGGTGGCGGTGTTGCCCTTGAAGCCGGGCTCGGTCTCGGTGATCTCCAGCTCGATGAAGTTGGGGATCTCGACGCTGAACACCTTGCCCTTGTAGGACAGCAGCTTGCAGATCTCGTTCTCCTTGCAGAACTTGAAGTTGTCGGGCACATCGGCGGCGGCAACGGGAATATCGTCGTAGGTCTCGTTATCCATGAAGTGGTACAGGTCACCGTCCTCGTAGGAATAGGTCACCTCACGGCGCTCGATGAACGCCTGGGGGAACTTAGCGGTGGGGTTGTAGCTGGTTTCGGTCACAGCACCGGTGATGACGTTCTTGGTTTTGGTGCGCACGAAAGCGGCGCCCTTGCCGGGCTTGACGTGCTGGAACTCGACGACCTGAAGAACCTGGCCGTCCTGCTCGAAGGTCACACCGTTGCGAAATTCACCTGCAGAGATCATAAGGAAATTCCTCCAATTATATAGTCTGAATTGCAAAGCATATCTGTTGAATATTTTACCCGAAAATTGCACTGTTTTCAAGCCCTTGGCGCAGTTTTCGGGCTAATTTTCGCAGATTCGCCGCGGTACAGCCGCTGCATCGTCTGCGCGTCCTCGGCCTGGGTACCGTCCGACTCACAGATGACAACCGGCGCAAGGCCGCGTTCGCGCAGCAGCGCCACAAACGGCTCGTGGGGCGGGCCGTACTGGGTGTCGGCAAAGGTCAGATGGCATTTCTCGCCGCCCTCCGTGTAGGCAATACGGGAAAAATGCACATGAAACCGCCGGGCGCGCTCGTCGGGCAGGGCCTCTGCAATACGGTCGAGAATGGCTTCATAGTCCGCCCGGCCGGCGATGCCCCCGTGGGTGCGGGCGTACAGATGGCCGAAATCCACACAGGGCGTGATGCGCGCGTCCACGCTGCACAGCGCCAGAACCTCGTCCAGCGTGCCCAGCTGGTTGATTTTGCCCATCGTTTCGGGGCAGAGGATGCAGTCCCCGTAACCGGCCTCGTCCACGGCGGCCTGCGCGCGGCGCATGGTGTCCAGCGCCTTTTCCAGCGCCTGTTCCCTGCTCTGCCTGCCGCAGCTGCCCGCGTGGAAGATGACCCGCCGTCCGCCCAGCGCCTTGACCAGCGCGCAGCTTTGCAGCAGATAATCCACGCTGTGCAGACGTTTTTCCTCGTCCATGCTGCTCATGCTGATGTAGTAGGGCGCGTGCACCGAAAGCCGGATGTCCCGCGCGGCGCAGTCGCGGCCCAGTGCCTCGGCCTTGTCGCGGGCCAGGCGCACGCCCCGGCCGCACTGGTATTCAAAGGCATCCAGCCCGAAACCGGCGGTGTAGGCGGCAATATCGGCGGTGCCTTTCAGCCCCCGGGCCTTGAAACTGTCGGACAGGCCCGCCGTGCCGAACCGGGCGCGCTCACTCATACAGATGCCCTCCCCTGGCGTAATAGTTGTCGATAAACCGCTTTTCGTGGCGGCGCTTGAACTGCACGCCGCGCTGGTGGTCCGGCCCGCGGGGCACGGTGACATAGCACCGGATGCCGAACAGCGCGGCGGCCAAACGGTCGGTATAAAGCTGATCGCCCACCATTGCCATCCGTCGGCGGGGCACGCCCAGGCGCAGTCGGGCAACCAGCAGCCCCACCGGCAGCGGTTTGCAGGCCAGCGGCACCCAGGCAAGGCCGATGCGTTCGGCAAAGGGGCGAACGCGCGCCGCCGTATTGTTGGAGACGATGGTCAGGCTGACGCCCGCGGCGCGCATGCCCTCCAGCCAGCCGCGCACCGACTCGTCCAGAACCTGGGAGCCGTCGCCGGTGAGGGTGTTGTCCACGTCCAGCACCAGCGCCGTGACGCCCTGGCTGCGCAGGAATTCCGGTGTGATGCACTCGATGCTTTTGAAAAGGTATTCCGGTGTGATAAGCATGGTTTCCTCCGGTAGTGGGGCAATGCAAAAAGGCAGGTCCGCCTGAGCGGACCCGCCTCTAAGCCGTTCTTGCTTGACCGCTTTCGCCTGAGCGCAGCTTACTTATACTTGCGCTTGCGGGCGGCTTCGGACTTCTTCTTGCGGCGAACGGAAGGCTTCTCGTAAGCCTCGCGCTTGCGCACCTCGGCGAGCACACCGCTGCGGGCGGTGCTGCGCTTGAAACGGCGCAGGGCGCTCTCCAAGGATTCGCCCTCTTTGACACGGATCTCCGACATCTTGTTTTCCCTCCCTTGGCCTGAGACAGGAGTTTGCCGGTCAATAAACCAATTAACCAGTAAAACTGATTATACTATACAAACCGTGGAATTGTCAACTTGTTTTGTGCCATTCTTTTGAATGTTCATAAAAAGTTCGCGAAATCGACCGCTCATCCTTTGCAAGCCAGGTTGACCAGCTTGCCCTTGACGTAGATTTCCTTGACGATGGTCTTGCCGGCAATCGCTTCGGCCACGGCGGGTTCCGCTTTGGCGGCGGCGATGGCGTCGGCGCTCTCGACGGCGGCGGGCACCTGAATGCGCGCCTTGATCTTGCCGTTGACCTGCACGGCGATCTCGATGGTCTGCTCCACGCACTTGGCCTCGTCGTAGGCGGGCCAGGGGTAGTAGGCAAGCTGTTCGGTGTGGCCCAGCAGCTGCCACATCTCCTCGGTCATGTGGGGCGCGAAGGGGTTGAGAAGCTGCAGCAGCACTTCCAGCTCGGCCCTGGTGGCGCCGCCGTTGTCGTACAGGGCGTTGACGTAGATCATCAGCTGTGCGATGGCGGTGTTGGCCTTCAGGCTGTCGATGTCCTCGCCCACCTTCTTGATGGTGCGGTTCATCAGCGCTTCCAGCGCAGGACGGCAGCCGTCGCCGGGAACGATCTTGTCGCCCAGCGCCCAGATGCGGTCGAGGAAACGTTTGCAGCCCTTGATGGAGTTGGTGTTCCAGGGGGCGGCCTTCTCAAAGTCGCCGATGAACATTTCGTACAGGCGCAGCGTGTCGGCGCCGTACTCGTCCACCACGTCGTCGGGGTTGACCACGTTGCCCAGGCTCTTGGACATTTTCACGATGGGGTGTTCGGCCATTTCGCCGTACTGCTCCACCAGGTGGGCGCGGGCTGCTTTCTCGCTGCCGTACTCGGCGATCAGCGCCTTGCGCTCGGCGTCGGGCAGGTTTTCGAGGGCATGGGGGTTGAGGCCCAGGATCATGCCGTGGCTGGTGCGCTTCTGGTACGGTTCTTTGGTGGGTACCACGCCGATGTCGTACAGGAACTTATGCCAGAACCGGCTGTACAGCAGGTGCAGGGTGGTGTGCTCCATGCCGCCGTTGTACCAGTCCACGGGGCCCCAGTATTCCAGCGCCTCCTTGCTGGCGATGGCGTCGGGGTTGTGGGGGTCCATATAGCGCAGGAAATACCAGCTGGAACCCGCCCACTGGGGCATGGTGTCGGTTTCGCGCTTGGCGGGGCCGCCGCAGCAGGGGCAGGTGGTGTTGACCCATTCGGTGTGGCGGGCCAGCGGGCTTTCGCCGTTTTCGCCCGGCTCAAAGTCCTTGATTTCGGGCAGGCGCAGCGGCAGCTCGCTCTCGGGCAGGGGCACCCAGCCGCACTTGGGGCACTCCACCATGGGGATGGGCTCGCCCCAGTAGCGCTGACGGCTGAACACCCAGTCGCGCAGCTTGAAGTTGGTCTTTTTGGTACCCTTGCCGTTTTCTTCCAGCCAGGCGTACATTTTCTCCTTGGCGTCCTCCACGGACAGGCCGTCCAGGAAGCCGGAGTTGACCAGCGTGCCGGTGGCCACGTCGGTGAAGGCTTCCTTATCCAGGTCGCTCTCGGTATTGCCCTTGACCACCTCGATGATGGGCAGGCCGAACTTTTTGGCGAACTCCCAGTCGCGGGTATCGTGGGCAGGCACGGCCATGATGGCGCCGGTGCCGTAGGTGGCCAGCACATAGTCGGAGATGAAGATGGGCACCACCTTGCCGTTGACCGGGTTGACGGCCTCGACGCCGTCGATGCGCACGCCGGTCTTTTCCTTGTTCAGCTCGGTGCGCTCAAAATCGCTCTTGCGGGCGGCTTCGTCCTGATAGGCCCTGACCTCGTCGGGGTTTTTGATGA
>JBJEYG010000162.1:0-7979 GCA_051886555.1 Gemmiger sp. | reverse complement strand
GCATCAACCCCGATGAGTGCGTGGCTGTGGGCGCTGCCATTCAGGGCGGCGTGCTGCAGGGCGACGTCAAGGGCCTGCTGCTGCTGGACGTTACCCCGCTGAGCCTGGGCATTGAGACCCTGGGCGGCGTGTGCACCAAGATCATCGAGCGCAACACCACCATCCCCACCAAGAAGAGCCAGGTGTTCTCCACCGCTGCGGATAACCAGCCCAGCGTCGAGGTCAACGTGCTGCAGGGCGAGCGTGAGTTTGCCCGCGACAACAAGAGCCTGGGTACCTTCCACCTGGACGGCATCGCCCCGGCGCCCCGCGGTGTGCCTCAGATTGAGGTTACCTTCGATATCGACGCCAACGGCATCGTGCACGTTTCCGCCAAGGATCTGGGTACCGGCAAGGAACAGAGCATTACCATTACCGCTTCCACCAACATGAGCAAGGACGACATCGACAAGGCCGTCAAGGAGGCCGAGCAGTATGCCGCCGAGGATAAGAAGCGCCGTGAAGAAGTGGATGTGCGCAACAGCGCCGACCAGATGGTATTCCAGACTGAGAAGGCGCTGAACGAGCTGGGCGACAAGGTTTCCGCCAGCGAGAAGAGCGAGTGCGAAACCAAGATTTCCGCATTGAAGGAAGCCCTCAAGAGCGGCACCATTGATGACATCAAGGCAAAGCAGGACGATCTGCAGAAGTCCTTCTACGCCATCAGCGAGAAACTGTACCAGCAGGCGCAGGCCGCTCAGCAGGCGGCTGGCCAGCAGCCTGGCAATGATGCCGGCAATGCGGGCAACAGCAACGCGGACGGCGCTCAGGATGCCGAATTCCACGAAGTCTAAGTCGACCCCTAAAGAAATCAGGAACCCTACGGCCGCCGCCGGTCTGCCCGGCGGCGGCCCTTGTGGGGTTTTTATAGGGCCGCTGGGCCGGTATGACACGGCCCCATCAGCGCGAGGGTAACTTTGCGTTCATCGAGGTGAGAGTGTATATGGCAGAAAAAAGAGATTACTACGAAGTTTTGGGCGTCGGCAAAAATGCCAGTGACGCCGAAATCAAAAGCGCTTACCGCAAGCTGGCCAAAAAATACCACCCCGACCTGAACCCCGGCGACAAAGAAGCGGAAGAAAAGTTCAAGGAAGTCAACGAGGCCAATGACGTGCTTTCCGACCCCGAAAAACGCAAACGCTACGATCAGTTCGGCTTTGCGGGCGTCGACCCCAACTATGGGGCCGGACAAGGCGGGGCAGGCTTTGGCGGCGGCTTCGGCGGTGTGGATCTGAACGACATTTTCGGCGATATTTTCGGCGGTGGTTTCGGCGGTTTTACAGGCGGCCGTTCGGCCGGCAGCAACGGACCCCGCAAGGGGCATGACATTCAGGCCAGCCTGGTGCTGACCTTTGAGGAAGCGGTGCATGGCTGCACCAAGACCATCAACATCAACCGGCAGCAGACCTGCCCGGACTGCGGCGGTACCGGTGCCGAGCGCGGCACCCAGCCCGAAACCTGCAGCGCCTGCGGCGGCCGAGGCTATGTGGTCACTCAGCAGCGCACACCTTTCGGCGTGATGCAGAGCCAGCACCCCTGCAGCCACTGCGGCGGCAAGGGTACCGTCATCAAGAACCCCTGCAAGACCTGTCACGGCACCGGCAAGACCGGCGCGCGGGCATCCTTCGAGATCAACGTGCCGGCCGGTGTGGATGATGACCAGAACCTGGTGCGTCGTGGCATGGGCGATGCCGGCAGCAACGGCGGGCCTGCGGGCGATGTGATCATCCATGTAACGGTTAAGCCCGACCCGGTGTTTGAGCGTGACGGCTTCGACGTGTGGGTACATGAACCGATCACCTTCAGTCAGGCCGTGCTTGGCGCGGAGCTGACGGTGCCCACCATTGACGGTAAGGTAGCCTACAAGATTCCCGAAGGCACCCAGAGCGGCACCAAATTCCGTCTGCGCGGCAAGGGCATTCAGTATCTGAACGGTCGTGGCCGCGGCGACCAGTATGTGGTTGTGGATGTGGAGATCCCCAAAAAGCTCAACCGCGCCCAGCGCGAGGCGCTCAACGCCTTTGAGGCCAGCCTGAAGGACGAGAACTATGAGAAGCGAAAGGGCTTCTTCAAAAATCTGAAAGACCGCTTTAGCTAAAACGTAAAGCAGCCCCGGCCGATGCATTTGCACCGGCCGGGGCTGCTCGTTTTTAAGGAATGGGGGGGCGGCAAAATCCCCGGTATGCAACGTGCAGCGCACGCAGGGAAAAGATCAGTCCCTTTTCCGGCGCCCGCCCAGCAGGTAGTAACCGGCCCAGTCCAGCTTGCCGTACAGCGGCGAACCGCTGCGCTTTGCTTCGGCCATGGCGTATACCAGCCGGCGGCTGCGCCATAAGGCCGGCAGATAGTAAGCGGAATAATTGCCTTCCGCTTTCATCTGGCGCAGCAGCGACCGCAGCCAGGCCCCGCGCAGCGCCGCTGAAGCTTTGGCACATCGCTCTTGCCGGGAACCGGGGTCGCGGCGCAGAATGTCGGCGACCCCCTCCGCCAGCACGGTCAGCTCGGCGCGGTGCAGCGGCAGCACATCTTCCTGCGGGGCGCCGGCCGCCGCGCAGGCCGCATTGAGCCGCTCGTAATGGGCCGACCAGATTGCGCAGTAATCCGGCAGATACCGTGTGGAAAGGGTGCCGTCGCTCTTGCTGCAATCATAAAAGGTGAGAGCCTGGTTGAGTACCGCATAGCGGAAAGTGGAGGTTTCCCTGTTGAGGGCTTGCACGTAATCTAATACAAATTGTAAATCCTCACCAAGTGAATACGATTCGTTAAAACACAGGCCCTGCTGGCGGATCAGTTCGGCCCGGTAAAGTTTGTTCCAGGGCATTGCGATCAGGCAATCCATATACAGCCGCGCCAGTGCGCTTTGGGGGCGGGGCGTTACCCTGCCGTCCGGGCGGATACAGTCCAGCCGTTCCCGGTCGCCGGTGTCGTACTGCCACACGACAAAATCAGAAGGAAACAGCAGCTGCGTTTGCAGCGCAGCCGACAGCGCGCCCGGCAGCAGATGATCGTCCGAATCCAGAAACACCACAAAGTCCGTTTCGGCGGGCATGGCGCGCAGCCCGGCGTTGCGGGCCGCCGATACGCCGCCGCCCGGCAGGCGCACCGCGCGCACGCGGCTGTCCCGTTCGGCAAACCGCTCACACAGCGCGGCCGAGCCGTCGGTACTGCCGTCATCCACCAGCACACAGCAAAGCCCACCCGGTGTGGGCTGGCTCAGTACGCTCTCCACACAGGCGGTCAGTGTTTGCTCGGCGTTGTACACCGGCACCACTACGCATAGATCAGGCTGTTTTTTCATGCTTCGGCTCCAAATTCCGTTACGATCTCCACAAAACGCTCGTAAAAATGCTCCACGGACCAACGCTGGGCACTTGCCACACCGGCGCGGCCCATCTCGGCACAAAGCGCCGGATGCTCGGCCAACATATCGATGGCCCAGGCAAGTTGATCGGCCACCACATCCTTGGCGCGGTCCACCAGCACGGCCTGGCTGCCCTCCAGATATTCCGGCATACCGCCGCTGCGGGTGGCAAGAACCGGACGGCCGCAGGCCGTGGCTTCCACCGCCACCAGACCGGCGGCTTCCTCCACCAGGGTGGGAACACAGACCAGATCGGCCAGGCGATAGTAGCGGGGCAGCTGGTCATTGTCGATAAAACCGGTGAAATGGACCCGGTCGCCCAGCGAGCGCGCCTGATTTTCCAGCTTTTTGGAAAAACTGCTCACCTGGGTGCGGCCAAAGAAGGGACTGCCCACGATCAGCAGTTTGATGTTGCGGCCGTGTACCTTTTCCATGGCTTCCAGCAATTTGTGGATGCCCTTGTCCGGTTCCAGCCGCCCGCAGAACAGCACCACAAAATCGCCGGGCCCAAAACCCAGCTGCTCGCGAAGGGCCAGATCGGGCGGGCCGGGGGTGAAGCGGTGAATGTCCACACAGTTGTGCAAAAGGTACGCCTTGGCCGGGTCCAGCCTGCTGCCGCGCAGGTAATCGTCCCGGATAAACTCACTCAGCGCCAGCACGCCGCCGTAGATGGCGTCCATGGCGAGGCTGCCGTCTGTCTGGCCGTGCAGATGGGCCAGGCACCGCTCCCGCCCGTACATTTTGCTGATGGCACTGCATTGCGTCAGCGTACCGCCCTCCGCCACCACTACGTCCGGCGCGGCGCGCTCCAACGCCAATGCCAGCTGTACCTTCTGGTACCAGGGGTCGTAGGGAGCTGCCACACCCATCATGCGCTCCAACAGTACCATCGGCAGATAGCGTTTGTTGCCGTTGGGGCGGGGCACATAGAGCATTTTGGTGTGCCGCAGCGCCTGGGCCTGGGCCTGGGCATCCGGGTCGGGAATGCTGGCACACAAAAGTTCCAGTTTGCCGTGGGTTTCATTCTCCCGGATCAGATGGGTCACCAGCGTCTCCACCGCGCCGCCGCGCACGGCGGGAACGGGCAGCTCCGGCGGCGGGATCAGCAGAACGGAAGGGCGTTTTTGCTTCGGTTCGCCAGGCTGGGATGCGCGGCCCGGGCGGTTCAGAACGGGAAATCTGGAATTGGGCGTCAGTTTGGGCGCAGACAAAGGGGCGGCCTCCTTTCGGTCACCGTGCACTTACAGAAAGACGCCATGCGGACAGAGCCGCGCGGCGTCGCGGAAAGTTGGGGAACACAGCGCGATTCCGGGCGGGAATTACACGGTGTCAGTTTTATTTTTCAGCGGGCAGAGACTTTCAGCCGGCATGATGGCCCAGCGTGCGGCGGAAAGCTTTTCGGTCATTTTCAGCTGTTTGCAGTTGGGCAGATAGCTGATCAGGCCCTGCATCAGGAACTGCTCGCGGGAGATTGCTTTCACCAGCTCGCGGGTGGGATCCTGGCGGATCTGGCCGCACAGGAACAGATACCGGTGCCAGCAGGCGGCGTAGGCGTTGTCAATGACGCTGCGCTCGGCGTTGTTCTCCACATAAAAGCGATACCGGTCGGCCAGACCGTCCACTGCGTCGAAGGAAGCGGGTTTCACGCCGCTGCGGCAGATGCTGCCGCTGCGCAGGCGGTAATGGTAAAGAATATCCGGCAGGCAGACCACCTTATCACACCGCCAGAACAGACGGTGCGCCACAAAATCATCTTCATGAATACGGCCTTCGGGGTAGTGCAGCAGCTTCCAGATTTCGGCGCGGTAGAGTTTGTTCCACGCCACCGTATAGTAAATGCCGTTGGGGGCGTAAAAGCGGTTGAGCAGATCTTTGCCGCAGAACACGCCCGTCTCGGTCGGTTCGGTGTAGCGGATGAGGTCAAAGCTGCTGCCGTCCTCGGCCACATGCTCCAGCGCGCACACCGCAATGTAAGCGTCGTGCTTTTCACAGGCGTTGTACAGTTTTTGCAGATAACCGGGGCGTACCACGTCATCCGAGTCCACAAAAGAATAGTACCGGCCCTGCGCGGCGTCCATGCCGGCATTGCGGGCGGCCGAAAGGCCCTGATTCTCCTGATGGATCACACGAATGCGGCGGTCACGGGCCGCCAGCTCATCGCACAGTTCAGCGGAACCGTCGGTAGCGCCGTCGTCCACCAGAATCACTTCATAATTCTGGTCAAATTCCTGGTCAAGAATGCTCTGCACGCATTCCTCCAGATAGGGCTTGGTGTTGTAGACCGGTACGATCACACTTACGATGATGTGTTCCATTCCTCAGAGCCTCCAGGATAATCGTTCTGCGGCGCCAAACGGCAGACCGCAGGCCGGGGATCATTCCAAAAATCGGTTTTTTATCTGCGTATAAGCGGCCAGCCAGCCCGGCCAGCGCATCGCCACGCCCAGCCGGTAGGGCAGGGCAAGCAGACGGTGGGGGTCGGCGGCCAGCCTGGCGCGCAGCGCGGCGCGGGCGTCCGGTTCGGCCAGAATCTCGGCAAACAGGGCGCGGCGGCGGGAAAAAGGCATCTCGCCCTTGCAGCCGGTCAGCAGACCGTACTGGTTCAGGCAGGCGCGCACCCGGCTTTTGTGCACCAGAGCGTTGGCCCGGGCAGCGGGCAGGGCCAGCGTCCGGGTCAATTCCCGCAGCGCCGGGCCGGTCACGCGCTCGGCGTCCAGCAGGTCCCCCCGCAGACGCCGGGACAGGGAACCCGCATTTTTGTCATTTTGATAATAGTATACACCCGGAAGGCAGGAAATGGGAGTGCAAATTTGCAAAAAGTGCAAATTGAATAAAATATCTTCGTTGACAGCCAGCCGTTCGTCAAAACGCAGTCCTGCGCTGCGGATCGGCGCGGCGCGGAACAGCTTCGCGTAAGGAGCGGCCAGGTAACCGCTCTCAAACAGCAGAGGATCCAATGCGTCGCCCAGCGCAGCGGGTGTTGCATAGTCGCCGGGGGCCAGCGGGCAGGGCGCGGGGCCGCTGGCGCGTGTCATGCCGAACAGCACCAGGTCGGGTTGGAATGTTTGGTTCAGCGGAGCGCGCAATGCCTCCCACAGGCCGGGCAACAGGGTGTCATCGGCATCCACAAACAACACCCACGACCCGCGGGCGGCGTCCAGGCCGGTGTTGCGGGCAGCGGCCGCGCCGCCGTTGGCACGGTGCAGGGCGCGGATGCGGCAGTCGCCTTCGGCCAGCCGGTCGCACAAGGCGGCGGTGCCGTCGGGGCTGCCGTCCTCCACCAGCAACAACTCCACATTCTGCGGCGCGCCGTCCAGTACCGAGGCGGCGCAGGCGGCCAGCGTATCCTCCGCCTTGTAGGCAGGGACGATCACGCTGATGTGCGGTGTATCAGTCATGGGCGGCCTCCCCCAAAATGGTGCGGTAAATGTCGGTCATCACAGCGGCGTTGGCGGCACCGTCGTGGGTGCGCAGTGCGCGGGCGCGGGCGGCACGTCCCATCGAGGCGGCGCGGGTCGGGTCGCTCAGCACCGCCGTCAGCGCCTGGCTCAGCGCAGCGGCGTCGCCCGGGTCGCCGTAACAGACCGCCTGTACGCCGTCATCCGCCATGTCGGGGATGCCGCCCGCCCGGCTGACCACACAGGGCACGCCCAGCAGCATGGCTTCCCCTAGGCTGTTGGGGCTGTTTTCGCAGAAGCTGGGCAGCACGAATACATCCGCTCCGAGGTAAGCGTTCTTCATGGCGGCGGCGTCCAACGGGCCGGTGTACTGGACATGACCCGCCAGGCCAAGTTCGTCAATCAGGCTGCGGCACCAGCGCTGGTAAGGGAACATCCAGTCGATGATGGGGCGCAGCAGCGGACCCTTGTCCAGCGGCGGCCAGCCCGCAATGCACAGCATGGCCCCTGGCCAGCGCTGCAATACGGCGGGCATGGCGCGCAGCACGGTATGCAGGTTTTTGAGCGGATAATTGCCCTGGCTCAAAAAAATCACCGGCACGCTGCCGAAATTGTGGGGGCGCCAGGTTTCGCCGCCACAGAAAAATTCCGGACGAAGTGTTTCGTTGCAGGCAAAATAGCGGGCGCCTGGCGCAAGCTCAGCCATAGCGGCCCGGTCATAGGCGGTACGGCCGGTCACATAAACGGCACGTTGCAGCATGGAGGCTTCCGCGGCGGCGGCGCGGTCAAATTGCGCCTGGGATTTGTCCAGCAGCGCGCCGGGCACCACCCGGTCGATGATTCGCTGCAGCTTGCAGGAGGTACGGTAGGATTCGGGCACGCCGTCCAGCAGATGGGCGGCGCAGTCCCGCATGACGCCCTGTACGCCCACCAGAACCGGCAGGCCCTGCGCGGCGGCAGTCTGCTGCATTACGGCGGCGGCGGGGTATTCGGTACCCCAGATATGTACCAGCCGGGGCATTTCCGCTTTGAGCAACGCAGAAAGGGTGGACTCGTCGCCGGTGGGCAGCAGCACATACTTGACGCCGTCCGCCGTGCCGATGCGCAGCTTCTGGGCGCGGCTGTCCACGCTGCAGATGGTCAGCTCAGGCGGAACTTCGGTGCGCCGCAGCGCATCCAGC
>JBJEYG010000161.1:0-1769 GCA_051886555.1 Gemmiger sp. | reverse complement strand
TGTCTCTTTCAGGCTGAGCGTATGGCTGCGCACCACACGGGCAACGCTGGCCCAATTGACCAGCGACAATGCGATAAAAATATTGATCGTGGAAGAACCAAGCGTATACATAATCACCATCGCCAACAGTAGCGACGGGAAGGACAGCATCACGTCGGCAATTCGCATGATGAGATAATCGGCCCATCCCCCAAAGTAGCCGGCGATCAGGCCCAGTATGACGCCCACTACCAGCGAAATGATCGTGGGTACAATACCGATCATCAACGAGAGACGGGCGCCATACAAAATGCGCGAAAACACGTCGCGTCCCAATTCATCCGTGCCAAACCAATGCTCGGCACTGGGCGGGTTGAGGCGGCGAAGAAGATCCTGTTCAGCTTCGCCGTAAGGAGCCACCACAGGCGCAAACACTGCCAGCAGAATGATAACCAGAATAACAACCGCAGAGAAAGCTGCCAGTTTATTCTGGCGGCACATACGGCGCAGCTGTTCCAAAAGTCCTTCTTTTTCACCAAGCTGGCTCTGTGCGTCCTGCTCGGAAACAGTTTGCGGCTTTTTTTCATCCATCGCCTTACGCCTCCTTTCTGATGCGGGGATCCAGCACCGAGTACAGCAAATCGGCAGCAAGATTGCCCACAATGACCAGAATGGTGGTGAACAGAACGGTGCCCTGCAACAACGGCATATCCCGGTTCTGAATGGCAGTGGTAGCAAGACGTCCGATTCCGGGTACTGCAAACACGCTCTCGGTAATAACCGCACCAGACAGCATACTGGAGAACTGCAACGCCATCATGGTAACTACCGGAAGCATGGAATTTTTGAGCGCATGGCCCAGAATAACCGCTGCGTTGGAAAGGCCCTTGGCGCGGGCGGTGTCAATGTAATCTGCTTGCATCACTTCCAGCAGACTGGAGCGCGTCATGCGGGCAATGCTGCCGGCGCTGTTCCATCCAAGCGCGATAGCGGGCAATACCATGGACACCATCGTTCCATTTTCTGTCAACGGGAATAGCTTGACGCGAAACGCAAGGAAATACTGTAAAAACAGCGCGGTCATAAACACCGGCATGGATACACCAACGAGCGAAAATCCCATGAACAAGCGGTCCAGCAGACGATTTTGCTTGATCGCCGAAATTACGCCGGACACAACGCCCAGTATCCAAGAAAAAGCAGCCGCCATCAGCGAAAGTTTCAAAGTGTACGGAAACGCTTCCACAATCATCTCCGTCACACTGCGGTTATACTTGTAGCTGATGCCCAGATCTCCGCGCAGCGCGTTGGCTATGTACAGGAAAAACTGTTCCAGCATTGGCTTATCCAGTCCCATGGCTGCGGTCAGGCGATCTACCGTAGCCTGATCCACATGCTCCCCCAGCAATGTCGTGACTGCATTGCCGGGGATGATGCGCAGCATGATAAAGATCAGCAGCACCACGCCAAGCAGCACAGGCAGGGTACCCAGTACCCGTTTGACTACCCCTTTCATTTGGGATCTCCTCTCCCCTTCCCATTCCGTAACGCAAAAGGGATGCCGGCAGCCACCGAGGCGGCCGGCATCCGTATGTTGTTTCCTTCTGAAGGTCAGCTCTTCAGCTTGACGTTGCTGGCGTACAGATCGCTGTATCCCGCCCAGTGGGGGGTGAAGCTCTCGACGTTCTCGCCCAGCGCAAACAGATGCTTACGGCTGAGCAACGGCACCCATGCAGCATCCTCCTGCGTGATGGTCTTTTCCAGCGCAGCATATTCAGCCAAACGCTCTG
>JBJEYG010000160.1:0-1775 GCA_051886555.1 Gemmiger sp. | reverse complement strand
GATCTAGTCTGACCGAGGAAGAAAAGAGCGAACTGACCGATAGGCTCACCGAACAGGTAAACAATATCACTGCCGAAAGTGAACTGGAGACCCAGATCAAAGCCAAGGGCTTTGCCGACTGCGTGGTGTTTCTGAATGAAGGGAAGGCTAATATTACGGTAATGACTGAAAACGATGCGCTGACCAGCGAGGAAGTAACGCAAATCCGCGATGTCGTGCTGCGAAAATGCAGCGGGCTGTCCGCCCAGGATATCACGGTGGTGGAAGTAAAATAACCGTTCCATACACCGCTTGTCAGTTGCAAACGGATTCAAATTGTGGTAAACTAATCATACTTTCTTAAATGGATACCTGCGGAACGACCGGCGGCGGTTTTCCGTCCGCCGTTTACTTGGGAGGACAGATCAGATGGATGTACGAAATACTGTTGACGGCAGCCTGCAAATCTCCACTGAGGTTCTGGCGAAAATTGCAAAACTGGCGGCGCTGGAGGTAGAGGGTGTAGCTGGTGTTTCCACTGGCAGCTCGCAGAGCGTGCGCGGACTTCTCGGCAAGGCAAGTCTTCAGCATGCCGTTGCGATCGATATGCAGGACGGTGTGGCCGAAGTCGGCATTCATGTGATCGCCACCTACGGCAGCAAGATCATGAACGTCTGCGAAGCCGTGCAGGAAAATGTCAAAACGACCATTCAGAATATGACGGGCATTACGGTTCCCCGTGTGAATGTGACGGTGGTTGGTCTGGCCGAACCGGCTGTGGCTGCCGAATAAGAAAAAAAGAGGATTGGGAATGGAAGCAAACGAGAATCTGACGCGCCGAGAAGCGCGGGAAAACGCTTTTTTGGCGGCGTTTTCCACGACTTTCCGCGCACAGGAGCCGGATGAAGCGTTGGCCGCTCACCGCGAGGCGAGCGAGTACACGCTGGATGCGTACTCCGAACGTCTACTGCGCGACATGATGGCGCATGCCGGTGAAATCGATGCGTTGATTACCTCCCACCTGAAAGGGTGGACGCTTGCCCGAATTCCGCGGGTAAGCCTGGTTGCGCTACGCCTTGCACTGGCCGAGATGCTCTACGGTGAGGAAAAGAAGCCCGGCGTTGCCATCAACGAAGCGGTGGAGCTGGTCAAGAAATACGGTGCGGAAACGGATTATCAGTTCGTAAATGGGGTATTGGGTTCCGTTGCCCGGGAACTGCCTCTGGAAGATATCCGTACTGAAGCTGAGCCGACATGCTGACCTTGGGCATTGATACCAGCAATTATGCAACCTCCCTTGCCGTGTTCGATGCAGCCGGCGGGGAGGTTGTTTGCGATTCCAAAGCGTTTTTGCCGGTTAAGCCGGGGCAGTTGGGGCTGCGGCAAAGTGACGCTTTGTTTCACCATACTTCGGCGTTGCCCGGCATGTTGGGCGAACTTGCCGCGAAAGCGGATCTGACACAGATCTCCGCTGTGGGCGTTTCCTGCAGGCCTCGGCCTGTGGAGGGGTCTTATATGCCCTGTTTTCTTGCCGGTGTCAGCGCAGCTGCAGCCTTTGCAGCTGCGCGCGGGCTTCCTCTTATTCAAACGACCCATCAGCAGGGGCACCTGGCGGCAGCACTGTACGCTACGGGAGACACTTCTCTGTTTGAGAAGCCGGTATTTGTGTTCCATGTGTCGGGTGGTACCACCGATCTGCTGTACTGCAATACCATACACCACATCGAATGCGTTGGTACCAGCAGCGACCTGTACGCCGGGCAGGCGGTTGACCGGCTTGGTGTGAAACTGGGGTA
>JBJEYG010000159.1:0-8037 GCA_051886555.1 Gemmiger sp. | reverse complement strand
GCCCCATCAACGGCCCCATCCAGGCCGCGGTATTCGGCTGGGTGCCGGTGCTGCTCTGGGTCCTGATCGGCGGCATCTTCTTTGGCGCCGTGCATGACTACGGCGCGTTGTTCGCCTCGCTGCGCAACGAGGGCAAATCCATCGGCGAAGTCATCTCCGAGTCGATGGGCAAAAAAGCCAAGAAATTGTTCCTGACCTTCTCCTACCTGACGCTGATTCTGGTGGTTGCGGCGTTCGGCTCCATTGTGGCCAACACCTTCAAAGCGACCTTCACCGCCGAAGGCGCGGTGGATGTGGTGGCTTCCAACGCCAATGCCACCACCGCCATGATCTCGATCCTGTTCATTCTCATCGCCATCGTGTTCGGCTTCCTGGTCTACCGCCGCAATGCGTCCCTGCTGGTTTCCACCATTGCGGGCGTGGTGGCCATCGTTGCCATCGTCGCCATCGGCATCAACTTCCACCCCATCTATCTGAGCTACAATGCCTGGATGTGGATTGTGGGCGCTTATATCCTGGTGGCTTCCGTCGCTCCGGTGTGGATCCTGCTCCAGCCCCGCGACTACCTCAGCTCCTTCCTGCTTTACTTTATGATGGTGGTTGCCGTTATCGGCATCGTCGCCGCGCATCCCGTCAGCGACATGCCCGCCTTCACCGGTTTCTATGACAGCCTGGCGCCCACGGGCACTTCCCTGGGCTACATGTTCCCTGCACTGTTTGTCACCATTGCCTGCGGCGCCATCTCCGGCTTCCATTCGCTGGTCGGTTCCGGCACCACGTCCAAGCAGCTGAACAACGAGAAAGAGGCCCAGCCCATCGCCTACGGCGGCATGCTCATCGAGTGTGCGCTGGCGGTCGTCTCGCTGTGCGCCGTGGCTTTCGTGTGGGATCGCTACTCCACCGGTGAGTTGACCACCCCCACCGCCGTCTTTGCCGAGGGCATTTCCAGCATGGTTGCCACCATCCCCGCCCTGGCCGGTGCAAAGGACGTGCTGTACAGCCTGCTGGTGCTGACCGTTTCGGTCTTCTGCCTGACCTCGCTGGACACCGCCACCCGTCTGGCACGCTATATGTTCCAGGAATTCTGGCTGGAGCCCGGCCAGACCTACAAGGACGCCACCGGCTACAAGGCGGTCCTGGCCAACCCTGTGGTTTCCACCGCCATCACCGTCGTGCTGGGAATTGCCCTGGGCATGACCGGTTATACCAAGATCTGGCCGTTGTTCGGCGCTTCCAACCAGCTGCTGGCTGCCCTGGGCCTGATGGCCGTTGCCACCTGGCTGGGCAAGGTCGGCAAGAACAACAGGATGTTCTTTATTCCCATGGCCTTTATGCTGGTCGTCACCGTCGTGTCTCTGATTCAGACGCTGGTGCACAACCTGACCGGCTTCGCCGCCGATCCGCTGTGGTGCGGCGTGCGCGCGGTGCTGGCCGTACTGCTGGTGGTTCTGGCGCTGGTGCTTGCTGCGGACGCCTTCAAGACCATCAAGGAGCAGCTTACAAAAAAGCAGAACGCCTGATTGCGGTTCGGGAATTCTGCTGAGAAAAACACAACAGAAGGCCGCCGCCCGGCCGGGATTTCCCGGTCGGGCGGCGGCCTGTCTGCGTCTGGGGGCAGCCGGAAATGTGGGATCCTTCCGGTGGCTTCAAGCCCCCGGCTCTGCCGGGCGTCCGGCTTCCGCTGGTTTGGCGGCCTGGCATGCGCGGCGCTTTTTGCGGCGGCGCAATCGCAGCAGCGCCAGCAGCACCAGCGCCGCGCCGATGCCCAGAAGCGTTGCCGGGAATGCCGTGGAAGGACGTTCAGCAGCGGCCAGCAGGTCGTCGCCGGGACACAGATCCACCACCAGGTAGCTGCCGTCTGCGGTGCTTTCAGTCTCACGCCAGCCCGACGCGCTGTGCAGATACAGCGTCACATTGCTGCTGCCCTCCGGCGGCAGGTAGTGCAGACGGTACAACTGGTTTTCCTCCCATTCCACGGAGGCGGGCAGGTTCAGCTGCCAGGTTTCCAGCCAGGTTTCACCGGCGGCAAGTTCCGGCTGATTCTCATCGGGAGTGAGATGCAGCGTGTCGTCGCTGGCAAAGCTGCCTTCCAGCAGCGCAACCGGATGCCCCACGCTGCGCAGTTCGGCGCTGGCTTGTGCGGAGGAAAGCGGGGTATACACGGCGGTAAAGGTTTCGTCAAACAGGATGCAGCTCAGATCAGCTTCTTCCAATCCGTCCCATTTTCCGGTAAAGCCGGTTTGCACGGGAACGGAGGGGAGCGCGTTTGGATCCAGGGCGCCGCCGTATTCCACCTCGAACACCTGGTCCTTCGTGCCCTCGGCGACAAACCGGACGGTCAGCGTCCGGAAACTATCCGAAATCCCTTCCAGCGCGATAAAGTCACCGTAGGACAGTGCCTGCGCCCGGCCTTCGTAGCTGATGCCGTCGACGGCACCCGGTACGGTCTCGTTGGGGACAAAGTAGTTGCCGGTTACCCCTTCGCCGGACGCTGCGGGATCCGTCCCGCCAGGGCCGGAAAGGAGCCTGTCCTCCTGCGTGCGGAGGGCGCCTGCCACGGCGCCCGCACATTCGGCGGATGCGTCCAGGCGGACCATGACGCGATTGTCCTGCAGGTTCAAACCGGCCCCCGCAATGCCACCCACATAGGACGCGCCGCGCACCACGCATTTGGCGGAACAGGCACGCACCGTTTTGCTGCTGCTGCCCGCGATACCGCCCACATAATCGGCATCGGCGGCATCCAGCAGGCCGGTATTGACGCATTCCAGCACGCAGCCCATTTCCATGCTGCCGACAATGCCGCCGGCACATCTTTTTTTGGCGCTGACCGTGGCGCGGTTGGAACAGCCGCGCACCACCGCGCGGCTGCGGTAGGTAATGTTGGCGGAAAGTTCCCCGCTCACGGTGATGTCATCTTCCGGGTCCAGATCGTTCTCCACCGCCATGGCACCCGCAATGCCGCCGGCATTGATGTCCGCCTGTACCCGGCCGGCATTGACGCAGTTGTAAATCTTGCCTTCGGTATCGCTCTCGGTGTCCTCATCCGAAATGTCCATGACCACATCGCTGTCCGACCGGTTCCCGGCGTTGGCCAGGGTTGCGCTGATGCGGCCGATCTGTTCGGTAATGGCCCGCAGGTCGCTGCCCAGCGCCGAGGCATTGCCGCTGTCATCCCGGTTCAGGGCGTCCACGCTCTGGGCCAGATCTTCCAGACTGCCGCTCAGGCTGTTGCGGGCGGCAATGATGCTGTCCTGGTTGGAGAACTCCACCTGCGGCAGGGTGAACGACAACTCCGCGGAGGGAAGGGGGGAAGGCTCGGGCAGATCGGGCAATTCCGGAGACTGCGGAGAACCGTCCGGGTCGGGCGTCGGAAGGGGGGATGTGTCCGCCGGCGTGTCGCCGCTGCCTGTGCCGGGCGCCCCGTGACCGGCGCTGCGCGGATGGGGCGTTTGGGAATCCGGGGCGGATTCGGCCTGCTGCCCGGCGTCCGGTGCGGAATCCGGTTCGGGCAACGGTTCGGGTGACGGTTCCGGTTCGCCTCCCCCGCCGGACGGCAGATCCGGCAATTCGGGCAAATCCGGCTTGCCCGCGGTTTCAATCGTATCTTTGACCCGCTGCTCCAGATCATCCAGAACGGAACTCAGATCCGTAGTGACGGTCTGGGTACCGATGCTCACCCCGTTGAAAGTCTGGGTCAACAGCTCGTTGACCGCGCTGCGGGCGCTGCTGACCTGGCTTTGCAGATCGTTCAGGCGGGAGCTGAGTTCGCTGCCCGCCGCTTCGGCGTCGGCGGCTGTCCTGTCGATCAGGCTTTGCAGCACATTCAGCTGGCTGCTCAGCGTTTGCAGGGTATCGGTGCCGTAGATCAGCGTGCTGCTCGGCTCCAGCTGGCCGGCGATGCCGCCGCCTTCCTTACGGGCGTACACATCGCCAAAATTGACGCAGCCTTCCACATAGCCGGTCTGGCTTCCGGCGATGCCGCCCACATTGTAGCCCATGTGCTGGTAGCCTACGGTGGCCCGGTTGACGCAAGCCCGCAACACGCCGCTGTTGGCGCCCGCAATACCGCCGATGTCGGTGGAACCGGTGACGGTTTCGGAGCCGGTGAGGGTGTCCAGAGTGATATCCGCCACATTCACCGAATTCTGTTGGACGGTCGTGTTGATGCCGGCCGTGTTTTCGCAGCTGCGGACGACACCGTGGTTCTCGCCCGCAATGCCGCCGATCACATGGCTGCCGTACACGACGCCCTGTACGCGGCAGTTTTCGATCACACCGGTCACTTCGTTGCGGCCGGCGATGCCGCCCACCGCATCAGCGCCGGTGACCACCCCTGCAAAGCTGACATTCTGCAGAAGTCCCGCGTTGACACCGGCAACGCCGCCCACGGTGGAGCGGCTGCCCTCCGGCGAGACGGCGCCTTTTACCGTCAGGTCGCAGATCCGCGCGTCTTCCTGCACATAGCGGAACAACCCCTGGTTGGAGCCTTCCGGTTGGAGGACCAGCCCGGAGATGGTGTGGCCCTGGCCCAGAAATTCCCCCCCGAAGGTGGCAATGCCGGTAAAATCGGTGCCGCTCAGATCCAGATCCGCTTCCAGAAGTACCGTGCGGTTGCGGCTCCAACTGTCCAGACGGCAGTTCTGCGCCAATTCCAGCAGATCGTCCACGGTGCGGATGGAGACGATATTCGCCGGCGCGTCCTCGGCCAGCGCCGCGAAGGGCATACAGGACAGAAGCAGACACAGTGCCAGCAGTACGGCAGGCAGTTTAAGCTTGTTCTTCATCGCTGGTTTCTCCTTTCCCGTCGGATTCACGTTCGATCATCGGGGGCAGACCGGTGCCCGGCTCCACCACGTCCACCGTGGTACCGGTGGAAATGGCGGCATTGAACTGACCGCGCAACACGCCCTTCATGTCCACATCCACCATGCCGGAAATGTAACCCCGCACATGACCGCTGACGTGCATGGTGCCGGTGGCGGTATGGGTGATGCCGGTGAGACCCTTCATCTCAAAGCTGGTGCGCTCGATGATGGAATCGCCCAGCACCAGGATCTGCGGCAGTACGCCCAGAACCAGACAGATGGAGATGATGGTGCCGCGCCCCAGGCAGGTGCCGATGGCGCAGATGACCGGATTGCTGGTGAGCATGCTGATCAGAATGCCGGCCGATGCCAGAATGGAACCGGAGGTGAAGATGGTGGGAAAGGCACTGTTGAGCGCCTCCACAATGGCCTGTTTGGGTGGCAGACTGTGTTTCAGCTCGGAGTAGTGGCTGGAAATAACGATGGCGTAGTCGATGTTGGCGCCCATCTGGATGGAACTGACGATCAGGTAGCCCAGGAAATACAGCGGCGTATCCGACAGGGTGGGGAAGGAGAAGTTGATCCAGATCGCACCCTGAATGACGATGATGAGCAGTACCGGCAGACCCGCCGACTGGAAAGTGAACAGCAGTATGATGATGACAAACAGTGCCGACAGCACGCTGATCAGATTGTTGTCGCCCACGAACGAGCCGGACAGGTCCTTGGCGCTGGTGGAATTGCCCACCACGTAGCAGCTGCCCTCGGGGTAATAGCGGTAGAGCACCTCATGGATGGTATCAAGAAAATCAAAGGTCTCCTGACTTTCCTCCGGCAGATTCAGGTACACCACCAGCCGGCTGTACTCGTCGCTCTGCAGCTGCAGCCGGGCTTTGTCCAACTGGTCAAACAGATCGTCCAGCGTTTGCTGCGCGTCGCCTTCCAGAGTGATGTTGCCGGCCTCCATCTCGTCTTTTAGAAACAGGAACATATCAAACAGCGGCACATCGTAATTTTCAATGCCGTTGAGGATCTCGCCGTACTGGTCCATGTGCACGGCGTAAGCACTGTACAGTACCTTGCCCACTTCGTTGTCCAGCCCGGTCAGCTCACTGAACTGGCGGGGCGTCAACGCATCCGCCAGCATGTATCCGTCCATCGCTTCCACGTTGGCAAGACCGGTGGTGCTTTTCACTTCGGGCATTTCATCCAGCTCACGCAGAATGTTGGCTTCGGCCTGGTAGTCGCCTTTGGGCACGATCACCGCTACCATGTTGGAGGTGCCGAAGGTGCCTTTGATTTTCTGGTAGGCGATCTGGCTTTCGCTCTGCTTTGGGGTGGTCAGGTCGGTGAAGGAATAGCAGTAGGGGCATTGGTTGGAAAACCAGAACGCCAGCACCAGCACGACCGCAAAAACGGGGGGCACCACATACCGTGTTTTAACGGCGGCCTTGCCCAGCGCCGTGATCCTGGGGATCAGGTTACGATGGCGGGTCCTGTCCATCAGCGGGCTGAACAGCAT
Source organism: Gemmiger sp. (assembly GCA_051886555.1). Lineage (GTDB taxonomy): Bacteria > Bacillota > Clostridia > Oscillospirales > Ruminococcaceae > Gemmiger. The sequence continues at coordinate 1,707 of JBJEYG010000159.1, read as the reverse complement.
CAGAAGGCCGGGCATCAGCGTGAACACGGACAGCAGGCTGAACAGGATCGCCTTGATCAGTACCACCGACAGATCCCGTCCGATCCCGAACTGCATAAAGCTCAGCGCCGCCAGGCCGCTGATGGTGGTCAGCGAGGAGGAAGAGATCTCCGGAATGGCCTTGCTCAGCGCCACAATGCAGGCTTCACGGGCAGGCCGGGTCTCATGCTCGTCGGAATAGCGGTGGCACAGGATGATGGCGTAGTCAATGGCCAGCGCCAGCTGCAGAACCACCGTGACCGAATTGGAAATGAAGCTGATCTTTCCCAGAAGAAAGTTGGTGCCCATGTTCAGCAATGCCGCCGAAAGAAAGGTGAGCAGCAGCACCGGAACCTCCGCATAGGAACGGGAGGTGAGCAGCAGCACCGCCACGATGATCACCGCGGCAACCGCCACGATCACCATCATTTCGCTTTCCAGGTTCGCCGATTCGTCCACGCCCACGGTGGTATCCACATACAGGTCATAATCGGCCAGCAGCTCCCGGATCCGGCCCATGGCCTGCACGCTGAGCGCATCCGTTCCGGTGCCGTCAAACGTCACATCATACAGTGCGGCCGCACCGGTATAGTGTTCCGCGGTATCGTCAAACACCGCTTCGGCAACACCGTCAACGTTTTCAATGGCGGTTTGCAGATCCAAGGCGGTGGCATAGTCCACATTGGAGACCATCACCCGGGCGGTGCCGTATGTAACGAAGTTGTCATCCATAACGGTCAGGCCCTAGCGGGTTTCGGTGGTGTCGGGCAGGTAGGTGGTAATGTCGTTTTCCACCTGCACCCAGCTGCGGGAAATCAGGCTGAAGATCAGCGCGAAAAGGTACAGCAGGAAAAACAGGTTGCGCTTATCCACAATAAATGCAGCGACCTTTTCCAGGCCGGAGCCTTTTTCTTTTTTCTTGGTTTCTTCCAAAACGGTAACCCTCCCAGGTAGCGCAAAAATTCATTTCAATATACCATGCCCGGCGACGGTGCGGTACGGACAAATCCGGGGGAGTGTCCAACCCATCCGCTCCGCCGGCACGTTACACGGCAGCGATCAGTTGGCGTGCGGCCTGCTTGGCCCGGGCAGTCAGTTCATCCAGGGTGCAGTCCAGCCGACCGGCCAGCCAGTCCCGATACATATACACAACGCCGCCCGATGTAAACCGCACCGCATACTCCAGCTGCGCCCGGTCCTGCGCGGACTCCTGTACATGGGACAGAATGTTGTCCACAAATACGGTGCGCAGTTGCTCCATGATAGGCGTTGCCAGATCGGATACCAGAATTTTGCGGTACAGTTCCAGGTCGCTTTCCAGAAGCTGCTGCAGATAATCCAGCAGCGCGCCCGGCTCGGTCACGCCTGCGCGCCGCTCTTCTTCCAGCGTATCGGTAATTCCCTGGCAGGCGCTGAGCAGCATCCGCTCCAACACGTCGGGAACATCCTTGTAATGGGCGTAAAAAGTTCCTCGGTTTACGTCGGCCTGTGCCACCACATCGCTGACGGTAATTTTTTCCAACGGCTTTTCACTGAGCAGATCTACCACTGCCGTGGTGATCAGCCTGCGCGAACGCGCCGCACTGCGGTACTCTGCTTTTGCCATGCTGTTCCTCCATAAGATTGCGGCCCCGGGCCGAAGTTGGGATTGGGAAAAATTTTGCTCACACAGGATGGAAATAGATTGTA
>JBJEYG010000158.1:0-1788 GCA_051886555.1 Gemmiger sp. | reverse complement strand
CCTTTTCAGCTCGCTTCATGTGCTGGTCAAGCCAGTCGCGCCGGTAGCAGTAAACATAGATGTTGTATTCGCCCCTGTTTGGATTTAAGCGCATGAGGTAGGCATATTGCTGTGTGTCCGCCCGGAAACCAAATTCCCGGCTATCGCCGCCAAAGCCGCTGTCAGGATGGGCATAGCAGTAAGCTGCCAGCGAACTGCGGTTTTTCAAAACTCCACCGTAGCGTTCATCAAAGCGGAGCATACTGATCACGGCATCAAACTGCTCTTTAAATTCATCGGTTTTCAGGTCGGCACAATGGTCGTCCCATGATGTGTAAAAGCCCGTACCGCTGCTGTCCATGTCTGCGCGCAAGTGGCCGATGCAGCCGGTTTGCCCAATGATCTGCCGGCTTTGGGTGTAGGCATATTTCCGTTCCGCCTCAGTCATTACCCGCAAAAACAGTTCCATTATCGCTCACGCTCCTGTTCTTTCGGCTTCTTTGCCTGCCGCTGCTCTTTGAATTCAAGTTCTTTTGCCGCGCGGTCAAGTAAATCGCGCTCCGCCGCTATGCGCTCATACAGATAATGGCCCCAATAGTAGTTATTGCCGTCTTTACACTCCCACGTCACAAACTGAGCGGGGGCGGAGACACTCATTCCGATCACAAATTCCGTCTCACCAATGTGGATCGAGTCGGTGATGATATACCCGGCATTTATTCGCACATCCATTTCAACGCTCCTTTGCCAAATGCCCTGCCCAGTTCAATTGGGCGGGGCGCAGGTTTTCTCTGTCATTTCTTCCGAAACCGCAGAACGACCAGCCCTGCCACGATGAACAGGACCAGCCCGATGCCGATCATGGTTTTCAAATCCATACTGTGCTCTCCTTTCCGCAGATAATAAAACACCGGCCATTGCTTTGCGGGCAACAGCCGGTGTATGTAATCACATATTCTTTTCAGCAGGTCAACAGTTTTTCGAGCATTTCATCAATAGGGTCAGTATGCCGCCCCGCGGCAATCAGCTTGTTCCGCCAGTCCATCAAGCTCTTGCGGAGCATTCGCATTTCCGCGCCGGTCAATTCGAGATAAACCTTTTTATTCCGTTTGAACATTTGCAATCGCTCCTTTCATTCTCATCATACGGGAACAGAGAAGCGCCTGCAAATGTGCAAACGCTATGTAGTGGCCTGCCAGATGGCAGACCACAAAGGGGTTACTTGCTCCAGACCTCCGTGCTGTCCAGAATAGCGATATGGGCGTTGGCAGCCTCCATCACGGCATAATAGGCCCAATGGCTCTCGATCATATCGGAGAAGGTGTTGAGTGTGCGGAGATTGCCTGCGATATAGTCCTGATCGGCCTCGCGGCCCAGCAGGCGGTTCATCAGCGTGACCACCTCTGCACGGCTGATCTCATCATCAGAACGGAAGGTTCCGTCGCCATAGCCCTTGACCCAGCCGTGAATAGCGGCGTCGCGGATATACCCTGCCGCCCAATAACCGGCCTCCACATCGGTAAACTCGGCGTATTGCTCCATGATCTCCGCATTGCCGTCACCATACACCTCAAAGAAGCGCACTGCCATAGCGGTAAGCTCCGCGCGGGTGATGGCCGCATTGGGCGCAAAAGTGTTTTCCTCACGGCCATATACGATGCCGAAATTGCTCAGATAGTTGACATAGCCGGAATACCACGCATTTTCAGGTATATCCTCAAATTTGGCGGTCGCCGCGGTGGTGATGGTATCGCCCTTACGGTCAGCGAGGATACGGGCAAAGATTGCGGCGGCCTCGCTGCGGGTCAT
>JBJEYG010000157.1:0-1789 GCA_051886555.1 Gemmiger sp. | reverse complement strand
AAAATACAACAGTTCAATTTACAAACAGAAAATCCAGTAAATCCATGCAGTGCGCCGCAAGAAATACCGGCTGCCAGGCTTCCAACTCTTCCCGGCTTCCGTAGCCGTACAGCACACCGGCTGCATCCAGGCCGCAGTTGGCAGCGCCTTCCATATCATCACGTCTGTCCCCCACCATCAGGCAACAGCGGCCGGCCAACTGCGGTGCAGCAAGTACCTGCCGAATTACAGCCGTTTTGGTATCCACACTTTTGTCCATGCTGGCGCCGCCGACCAAATCAAAGAAGTCATACAGCCCTTTTTCCCGTAAAATGGGTTCCACTACCTGTTTTGGCTTCGATGTTGCAGTACAGATCAGAATTCCTTTTGCACGCAAAGCGGACAGCAATTCGGTCACTCCGGGATACACTTCACATTCATGCATCCCCCGGCAAGCATAAAATTCGCGATAGATGTTGACTGCACGTTCCACCTGTTCCTCATTGGAAAAATGCTGTGCAAAACTCCAGCGAAGCGGTGGGCCGAGATATCGTTGCAGGTCAATCTGCGCCGGATCCAAACCCATTTGGCGGAAAGTATGCGAAAAGCTGTGCAAGATTCCCGGCTGCGAATGGATCAGCGTTCCGTCCACGTCAAACAGGACTGCGTTATATCCTTTCACATCCAAACCTCCTGAATACAGTGTGTTTTATTATAGCATAGTTTTTTTATTTTGAAAATCATTTCACAGAAAATTGAGATTTTTCCCGCGCAAACGCAAAAAAGCCCCCGGCTTTCAGGAAAAGCCGGGGATAAAAAGTAAAAATTGTCAGATCAGGGCCGCGGTGATGAGAGACATCTTGTAAACTTCCTCCGCATTGCAGCCGCGGGACAGGTCATTGATGGGCGCGTTCAGACCCTGCAGGATGGGACCGTAAGCCTCAAAACCGCCCAGACGCTGTGCAATCTTATAGCCGATGTTGCCCGCTTCAATGGTGGGGAAAATAAACGTATTGGCATAGCCTGCAACTTTGGAGCCGGGGAACTTGAGTTGGCCAACTTCCGGTGCTACGGCCGCGTCAAACTGCATCTCACCGTCGATGAGCAGATCGGGCGCCATCTCCTTGGCGGCGATGGTCGCGTCGTGGCTCAGCTTCACGGTGCCGCCCTTGCCGGAACCGTTGGTAGAAAAGCTCAGCATGGCAACTTTGGGCTCAATGCCGAAAACTTCGGCAGTCTTTGCGGTCTCGATGGCAACTTCCGCCAACTTCTGAGCCGCAGTGTAGGTCACGTTACCTTCCTTGTCCACGCTGTCCTCATAGCTGATATTGATGGCGCAGTCACCCATTGCCAGCTTTTCGTCGCCGCGAACGAGAATAAAGCTGGAAGAGACCAGATGCGCACTTTTCTTGGTCTTGACCAGCTGCAGGGCAGGACGGACGGTGTCTGCAGTGGAATAGGTTGCGCCGCCCAGCAGACAGTCGGCCTTGCCCATCTTAACCAGCATGGTGCCAAAGTAGTTGCCCTTGGACAGTGCGTCACGGCACTGCTCGTCGGTCATCTTTCCTTTGCGCAGCTCCACCATCTTGGCAACCATTTCGTCAAAGCCTTCATAGTCGGCGGGATCAATGATTTGCGCACCGCTCACATCAAAGCCATCCTTTGCCGCGGCAGCTTTCACAGCCTCCACATTGCCCAGCAGAATGACTTTGAGCACGCCGCCGGCCAGCAGACGGCTGGCTGCGTTCAAAATGCGGGCGTCCGTACCTTCGGTGAAAACAATGGTTTTGGGGTCAGCTTTCAGTTTTTC
>JBJEYG010000156.1:0-1789 GCA_051886555.1 Gemmiger sp. | reverse complement strand
CCGGTACCTTCGCTCAGCCGGCGCATTGCGTCAAAATCCCCTTCCGGCACATCGCGTCCCAGCGCTGCCAGAACAGCGCGCGGGAATTTGAAGGGACTCGCAGTGGACAGAACGACCATTGGAACGTCGGTGCGGCAGCGCTCCGCCACACGGAAAGCCACCGCGGTATGCGTATCGCACAGATAATGATGTTCCTCATATTGGCGACGCAATTCCTCGGCCCCTTCGGCATCGTCGGCATAACCGCAGGCAAATTCCGCCTGAATGCGGCTCAACGTGCCACGGTCCACCGTATAGCATCCACCCTCGGCCAGCTCCTGCATCCACAGGCGAACCTGACGCACATCACCGCACATATGGTATAAAAGCCGTTCCAGATTGGAAGAAATCAGAATATCCATCGACGGGGACTCTGTCTTGTGGAACGCGCGGCGTGCATCATAAGTACCGGTGGTGATAAAATCGGTCAACACCTTATTGCGGTTGGAGGCACAGACCAGACGGCCAACAGGAAGCCCCATGCGCTTGGCGTAATAACCGGCCAGAATATCGCCAAAATTACCGGTAGGGACACAGAAATCCACCTTGTCGCCCATGGAGATCTCGCTCCGCTCCACAAGACGGAAATAGGCATAGAAATAGTAAACGATCTGGGGTGCCAAGCGTCCCCAATTGATCGAGTTCGCGCTGGACAGACGAATGTTGCGCTGCGCCAATTGCTCTGCAACCGTTTCGTCGCCGAATACCCGTTTGACGCCGGTTTGCGCATCATCGAAATTGCCGTTGACAGCATATACCGCAACGTTGTCCCCCTGCTGCGTAGCCATTTGCAGACGCTGAATCTCACTGGTTCCTGCGTTGGGATAAAATACTTCAATCTCAACGCCTTCCAGTCCGGAGTAGCCGGCCAATGCAGCTTTGCCGGTATCGCCGGAAGTCGCCACCAGAATTCGGGTCGTCTCGGTGCGGCCAAGGTTCTTTTTGGCTTCCACCAACAGCTTCGGCATCAGTTGAAGTGCGTAGTCCTTGAAAGCACAGGTGGGGCCATGCCACAGTTCCAGCGAGAAAAGGCCGTCGCTGACTTTTTCCATGTGGCCGGCCTTGCCGCCGAAAGCCTCGCCGTAGGTACTGGCTGTGGCATCCTTCAAAAACGCGGGCTCATAGTCTGTCAGATATCCGCTCAGCACTTTTTCAGCCAAGGCGGGATAATCGAGGTCCTTCCAGCTCTCCAGATCCGCCGCAGGAAACTCCTGCGGAACGAACAGGCCGCCGTCCGGGCTGAGGCCGCGCACGATGGCTTCGGAGGAAGATACGATCCGGTCGTTGTCACGCGTACTTTGATACTTCATGTTGCACCTCTCCAGTTCCTGTGCGTTTGCCCTTCAGCAGGTAAACGCATTCGGGATACAATGCACCTGCCAGCCGGTGCCGCAGGGCATTACTTCCACCACATCAAAACGGATGACATCATCCGCGTAGGGACTTTTCTGTAAATAATAGCGTGTTGCAGCAAGAATTCTGCGCTGTTTATGCAAATCTACCGCTTCCGCGGGAGCCGACCACCGAGTGTCCGAACGGGTTTTGACTTCAGCAATGACCAGAGTTCCTTCCTTATACAGGATAAGGTCCAGTTCCCCCATGCGGGTCCGATAATTGTGTTCCAGCAGCAGATATCCCCGAGAAATATAATATTTTGCGGCCACCGCCTCCCCGGTCTGGCCAAGCGAGCGCTCAGTCATGCCAGTACCCCTGCTTTTTCAGAAAGCTGCGGCGGTAAAATGGCTGGATG
>JBJEYG010000155.1:0-1792 GCA_051886555.1 Gemmiger sp. | reverse complement strand
CGTCCGACGGAGTGGTAACGCAGTATTTGTAAACATCATACTGCTTGATGCCTGGGATAAACAGCTCCCAGATGCCTTCATCCAAACGCAGCATGGGGTGGCTGCCGGGTACCCAGCTGTTGAAATCGCCAACGACGGACACCGCCTTGGCGTGGGGCGCCCACACGCGGAACACAACGCCCGCCTGGCCGTCCTTTTCTGTCAGGTGCGCACCGAAAAAGCGGTAAGCCGCGCTGTTGTTGCCCTGTTTAAACAAGTAAACCGGGTAATCGGAATCCTTTTTTGCAGTTGCTTTGTTCACCGTAATCTCCCCTTACGGCGGCTGCAAGACCGCCCAATATTCGCTTATTATTATATTACCTGCTTTTGATGGGAATTTCAAGGTTTTTCTGTCATAAACTGCTAAAATTATAGAACTCAAGAATGTCGATTTGTGCAGAATATCCAGAATATATGAAATTTGATTGTGATATCGTTCAAAAGCAGCGCAAAAACCGTACTGAAGGACAGAAAAGGCAGCCGGAGGAAATATTTTCCGGCTGCCGTGCGGGGCGTTTATGTGCCCAAAATATAATAAGGATTTTCGCTTTGGTACAGCGTGCGTCGGTTCCACGCGGTATGGGTGGCAAGATATTTGCTCCACACGCCGTATCCTTCGGGATTAAAATGGATGCCGTCGTAATTGGCGTCGTATTCGTCGATCATGCTGCCGTCCGGGTTGGACAGGGCTTCCTGTGTGTTGATAAAGTAGCATCCCTTGCGTAGCGCCAGGTTGGCCAGCAGATTATTGACCGTGCGGATGCGGGCATTGTCCAGCCCGGGCTTGCTGGCGACCACATCCTCCTGCACGCCGGGAATGGCCTGGATATAAAAGATCACACCGGGGTTGAGATTCTCCCGCATCAGGTCGATCATTCGCTCATAGTAGGCAAGGAACTGGTCCTCGGTGCCGGGCTGCACCAGCGAGTTGGTGCCGAACAGAATGTAAACGTAGTCCGGCTGGGTGGCCACCAGCGCGTCCATGGGCGTCTCCCCCGCCACATGGGTGACGGCGTTCTCCTTGGTGACGGCGTTGTTCACCACCACCTGCGGGCCCGCCCCCACATAGGCGCAGTATTTGGCGTTGCGCAGGCCGGTGCTGTAAATTCCCAGGCCGGAAGCGATGCTGTCGCCCAAAAAGGTCACGGTGTCGAAGTAACCGGTGGACACTTCGCCCAGTTCCGGCAGTCCCACCATCCGGAAATCGGTATTGAGATATTCCAGGTCGATGGTCTGCTCCACCGGCTCGGATTTGTCCCACGCTTCATTGGCGATGGCAGGCAGCAGGCGCATGGAATCCTGCGCAGGTTCGGGGTCAGGTTCCGGCGTGGGCTGCGTCTGCTCGGGCGTCGCCTGCGCCGGCTCGGCCGCAGGGGGTTCGCTCTGCGTGGCATCGGCCTGTGCCGGCACCGCCCGGTGGGTATGCATATACCAGTAGACCCCCGCCGCGGCAAACAAGGCCGCAGCGACCAATACCGTCACAACGGCGGCAAGGCGGCGGCGCTTTTTGCCCACCACGCCGCGCTGATAGTTGTAATAATCCGAATCCCGCATCTCGTTCTCCTGCTGCGGCGCACAGCCGCGTTCCTGACTTGTTGTCGTATCGCTATTATACCCGTTTTCCGCCGCTGCTGCAAGTCCCGGCCGTACGTCAAAAAGCCGCTGGTTTCGCGCCCGCAGGCCACCCAAAAGCGTGAACACATCGTGAATTTTCCCGTTTTTCCTTGACGGTGCCGCCGCCGTTCCCTATAAT
>JBJEYG010000154.1:0-8123 GCA_051886555.1 Gemmiger sp. | reverse complement strand
CCCACCCCGACGCCGGCAGCGACGATTTCCCCCACCCCGGTGCAGACCCCCAGCCCTACGCCCGACCGTTTTGCTTCCATGCCGGAGAACATTGAAGCCGCCAAGCTGGCCGGGTACGGATTTGCCGTGGCGAGTACCGAGACGCCGGTGTATGAGTACACCGGCTGGCAGGTGATCGACGGAAAGACCTACTACTATGACCCGACCAGCCACCAGCCGGTGACCGGTTCCCAGGTGATTCAGGGCAATGTGTATACATTTGCGGCGGACGGCGCACTGAATCAGACCGCGCGCGGTGTGGACGTGTCCAAGTTCCAGGGGAACATTGACTGGAACGCCGTGGCAGCGGACGGCATTACCTTCGCCATCATCCGCTGCGGTTACCGTGGCTACGGCAGCGGCGCACTGGTGGAGGATTCCACCTTCCGGGCCAATATCCAGGGGGCCACCGCCGCCGGACTGAAGGTCGGCGTCTACTTCTACAGTCAGGCCGTCACCGAGGAGGAAGCGGTGGAGGAGGCCAGTATGGTCATCAGCCTGTGCAGAGGCTACAGCCTGCCCTGCGGCGTCTATTACGATACCGAGAAGGTGGCGGGCGATACCGGCCGTGCTGACGGCATCAGTGCTGCCCAGCGAACCGCCTGTGCGGTCGCATTCTGCGAAACCATCCGCAATGCCGGGTACAGTGCTGGTGTGTACAGTTATGCCAGCTGGTTCTATAATCAGCTGAACTTCGCGAATATCAGCAAGTACCGTATCTGGATCGCCCAGTACCGCGATACGCTCAGTTTCAACTATCACTACAACATCTGGCAGTACACCAGTACGGGTTCCGTCAAGGGAATTCCCAAGGCGGTGGATATGAATCTGGGATAATAAAAAAGGCGGCAGCCCCGTATGGGCTGCCGCCTTTTCGTCGGTTTTAGGATTCCAGATACCAGTCGCGCAATGCTGCCAGCCGGGTGCGATCCAGACCGAATTCGGCCTCAAAATAGGCTTCAAAGGTTCCATAGCGTTCCACAATACTGTCCAGCGTATGGTCTGCTGCTACACGCAAAACGCCGACCATGCCGCGCAGCACTTTGGCCAGTTCGGGGTGCGCCGCAATCTCGCCGGCATTTTTTTGCAGCTCAGCGTCAATCAGAGGTTTGCGGCAAACGTTTGTGAGCATGTAGTCGTTTACTGCCGTTTCACGGCTTGCCCCCAGTGCCAGCAAAATCAACATGGCGGTCACGCCGGTGCGGTCCTTGCCGGCGGAGCAATGAAACAGAAGCGGTGCGCGGTGCGCTTCCAGCAGACGGAACAGTTCGCGGAAAGCCGGGTTGCCGAAAGGCATTCTTCCGTACATCATCCGCAAAAATGCGTCCGGATCACCGGGGGTGATGCCCAGCCGGTCCTGCTCGGCCTGCAGGCGGGCCATACCCTTCGGCGAAAAGTCCATCTCGCTGCCGTCGGGGTAGCGCATGGCACACATGCGCCGGTAACCGGCTCCGGGCAGCGATGGGTCGGGATGGCCGGCGGCTTCGCCTGCGCTGCGCAGGTCCACGATTTCCCGAAGTTCCAACGCGTTCAGCCGCGCCCAGTCCGCAGGGCTTTGCAGCTCGTCCAGATTGCCACTGCGATACAGCAGACCGCGGCGCACGGTTCGGCCGTCCGCTGCCGGATAGCCGCCCAGCTCGCGGAAATTCAGCCCGTTTTCAAAAGGCAGGGGAGTGCCGGGAATCGGAGTTTCGCTCATGGTTTTGCTCGCTTTCTGTGGGGGGATGTTCAGGTGCAGGGATTTTGCAGCCGGGCGGAAATACCGCCGCGCGTCTGGCCGTTGCCGTGTACAATATATTTATAGGTACACAGTTCCGCCAGGCCCATCGGGCCGCGGGCGTGCAGCTTCTGGGTGGAAATGCCCATCTCACAGCCCAGGCCAAATTCGCCGCCGTCGGTAAACCGGGTGGAGGCGTTCACATACACGGCAGCACTGTCCACGCAGGCGGTAAAGCGCGCGGCCGCAACGCTGTCCGACGTAATGATGCCGTCACTATGATGGGTGGAGTGGAGTTCGATGTGGTGCACGGCGTCGTCCAGGCTGTCCACCACGCCGACGGCCAGAATATAGTTGAGAAACTCCGTGTCAAAATCCTGAGGCCCTGCGGGTGTGCCGGAAATCAGTTCCGCAGCGCGGGAATCCAGGCGCAGTTCCACCGGCGACAGCCCAGCGGCAATGCGGTTTTCCACCAGCCGTTCCCGCAGCATGGGCAGGAACCTGGGGGCGGCGTCCCGGTGGACCAGGCAGACCTCCTCGGCATTGCATACGCTGGGGCGGCTGGTTTTGGCGTTTTCAATCAGATTCAGCGCCATGTTCAGGTCGGCGGCGGCGTCCACATACAGATGGCAGATACCGGTACCCGTCTGGATACAGGGCACGGTGGCGTTGGCCACGCAGGCCGAAATCAGGTTTTTGCCGCCGCGCGGAATCAGCAGATCCACCAGCCCGTCGGCGGTCATCAGCTCGTTGGCGCTGTCATGGGAGGTATCCTCAATCAGGCTGATGGCCGTCTGGGGCAGCCCGGCCGCGTCCAGCCCGCGGCGCAGCGCCGCCACAATGGCATGGCAGCTGTTCCAGGCGTCCCGCCCGCAGCGCAGCACACAGGCGCTGCCCGCTTTGATGGCCAGAGCGGCGGCGTCGCTGGTCACGTTGGGACGGCTTTCATAGATAATCGCGATAACGCCCATCGGAACGGCGGTTTTTTCGATCACCAGTCCGTTGGGACGCAGAATTTTTTTCAGTGTGACACCCACGGGGTCGGGCAGCGAGGCCACATCCCGGATGCCTTTGGCCATGTCGGCCAGACGTACCGGGGTCAGGGCCAGGCGGTCCAGCATTACATCGTTGACTTTACCCCGCGCAGCGTCCAGGTCCTGCCGGTTGGCAGCCAGAATATCCGCGCTTGCGGCGGTCAGTGCCAGCGCCATCTGTTCCAGCGCACGGTTTTTGCCGGCGGTGGGGGCCAGCGCCAGCGCAAGCTTGGCTTCACGGGCCTGCAACAGGATCTCCTGTGTTGTCATGGTTCAGCCCTCCCTTTTGGTATGGCGGCCCGCAAAACGCGTGCACACCGCTTTGCCGTTTACAATGTCGTACAGAATTTCCGGGTTTGTGCCGTTGGCAATCACCATATCCACTCCCGCGCCGGTGGCAATGCGTGCCGCCATCAGCTTGGTGGCCATGCCGCCGGTGCCCAGCGCGCTGCCTGCGCCCCCGGCCAGCCTGTCGATCTCCGGTGTGATTTCCTCCACCACCGGGATCAACGTCGCGCCAGGGTGGGTGTGCGGATCGGCGGTGTACAGCCCGTCGATGTCGCTCAGCAAAACCAGCAGGTCGGCTCCGACATATTTGGCTACGGTGGCGCTCATGGTATCGTTGTCGCCCACGGAGATCTCCTCGGTGGCCACGGTGTCGTTCTCGTTGATAATGGGGATCGCCCCGAGCGTCAGCAGGCGGAATACCGTGTTCTGCAGGTTCATCAGCCGGTCGGTGTGGTCAAAATCCTCCCGGGTCAGAAGAAGCTGGGCGACCGTATGGTTGTACTCGGAGAACAGCTTGTCATAAGTATACATCAGTTCGCACTGGCCCACCGAGGCCGCGGCCTGCTTGGTAGGCATGTCCTGCGGGCGGGAAATCTGCAGTTTGCCTGCGCCCATACCGATGGCGCCGCTGGACACCACGATCATTTCGTTGCCGGCATTCTTTAAATCGCTCAGCGTTTTTACCAGCTGTTCGGTGCGGCGGATGTTCAGCCGCCCGCCCGCGTGGGCCAGTGTGCTGGTGCCGATCTTCACTACAATACGCATTTTATTTCCCCAGATCCTTGGTTTTCTTGTAAGCGGCAATCACCGCGTCGGTTACCGCGCCCCGGAACGCCCGTTCCTCCAGCACGCGCACCCCCTGAATGGTGGAGCCGCCGGGACTGCACACCGCGTCTTTCAGCTCGCCGGGGTGTTTTCCGCTCTCCAGCACCAGCCGGGCGCTGCCAAGCAGCATCTGGGCGGCGTATTCCTGCGCCTTGGCCCGGGGCAGGCCGCAGGCAACACCGCCGTCCGCCAGCGCTTCGATAAACTGGTACGCCCATGCGGGGCCGCAACCGGAAACGCAGCTGGCGGCGTCCATCAGCCCTTCGGGCACTTCATCCAGCCGCCCGGCGGGAGCCATTGCGGCCAGAAAAGATTCCAGAAGGGAGGCGGGCACGTCCGCCGCGCAGTACTGAATCATGCCTTCGCCCACGGCAGCGGGTGTGTTGGGCATGATGCGGATGACCGGATATTCACCGCCGGCCATTTCGCGGATACGCGCGATGGAGAGCCCGGCCGCCATGGTGACCAGCACAAAATCCGTGCCCCGGGCGGCCAGCGCCGGGGCGACGCCCGCCAGCATATCTGCCATCATCTGCGGTTTTACGCCCAGAAATACAAAATCGCAGGCTGCGGCATCCCCGTTGCTGCCGGTCAGGCAGCCCAGTTCGCCGGCAAGCGCCTGCGCTTTGGCCGTGGTGCGGTTGGCAAGCAGCACATTCTGCGCACCGGCGCCTTTGCACACCGCTTTGGCGATGGCGCTGCCCATGTTGCCGCAGCCGATAAATCCATAACGCATCAAAAAGACCCCCTCTATTCCCTATATTACTACTGTATCGCAGCGGAAACGCATTGTCAAACGATTGTTTGAATTTTGAAACAGAAATGCTATACTGAACCAGATAAAAACAGAAAGCGGAGGAGAGCCAAATGGAATACGTCGAATTTGGAAAAACCGGGATGCAGGTCTCCCGTCTGGGATTCGGGGGCATCCCCATCCAGCGGCTGGAAGGGGATGGCCCCGCCCAGGTGGCGGCGCTGCTTCAGGCGGCCCACGACGCAGGGATCAATTACATTGACACGGCGCGGGCGTATACCGTCAGCGAAAGCTGGATCGGTGAAGCGCTGGAACGCACGGGATTGCGGAATGAATTTGTTCTTGCGACCAAATGCCGGGCGCTGACCCGTGCCGAGATGGAAACCGAGCTGGAAGCAAGCCTGGCGGCGCTGCGCACCGACCATCTTGACCTTTACCAGTTCCATAATCCCACGCCCGACGCATTGCAGACCATTCTTGCGCCGGGCGGCGCGATGGAAGCGCTGCTGGCGGCCAGGGCGGCAGGGCGCGTGCGCCACATCGGTGTGACGGCGCATCTGACCGCGACGTTTGAAGCGGCGCTGCCTGTGGATGAAATTGAGAGCATCATGTTTCCTTATAACATCGTTGAGCAGCAGGGGAGAGAACTGATGCGCCGCTGCGCCGGGGCCGGCAAGGCGTTTGTGGCAATGAAGCCGCTGGCGGGCGGCGCCATTGAGGACGGCCGCCTTGCGGTGCGGTATACGTTGGCGGAACCCTGCGTTACCGTCAGCATTCCCGGTATGGCAACGTTGGAGGAACTGCAAACCAACGTGCAGGCGGCCAACGACGCCGCCCCGCTGAACGGGCGGGAACTGGCCGACTGCCGGATGATACGCGAGCGCCTGGGAACGCAGTTTTGCCGCCGCTGTAACTACTGCGCGCCCTGCACGGTGGGAATTTCCATCCCCAACTGCTTTCTGTTCCAGGGATATCTGGAGCGATATGGTCTGGCGGAATGGAGTCGCGAGCGGTATGCGTCTTTAAAGGTAAAGGCAGGGGCGTGTATCGGTTGCGGCAAGTGCGAAACACGCTGCCCCTACCAGCTGCCCATCCGGCAGATGCTCAAAAAAGTCGCGCAGGATTTTGGCGAGTGAGCGTTGGTCTGCTATTGAGCAGCGCACCGGGAATTCCCCTTTGAAGGAACAGCCGGACGGCGCTTTTTTGCTTGTACCGCAGCTCAAAAAGATGTATAATCTATTCTGTATCATTTTGTGCATTTGGAGTGTTCCTGTTATGCGTTCAAACGCGGAGATCCATTATCTTGACAATGCTGCGACCACTATGGTGGACCCGGCCGTGGCAGACGCCATCCATACGGCGCTGCTGCAAAGCTGGGCCAACCCCAGCAGTTTGTATGACCCGGCAGTGCTGGCTGCCGCAAAGCTGGCTGCCGCCCGCCGCAAGGTGGCAAAAACGTTGAACTGCGCCCCCGACGAGGTGTATTTTACCGCTTGCGGGTCGGAGAGCAATAACCTTGCCATTCAGGGCGCCGCCATCCCGCGGCAAAGCTGGGGGAACAAAATCGTTGTATCCGGTTTTGAGCATCCCAGCGTGCAGCGGCCCATCCGTGCGCTGGCGCAGCGGGGATTCACGGTGGTGGAGGTCGCCCCCGAGCGGGACGGCACGTTGAACGTGGACAAATTCCTTGCTGCAGTGGACAAAAACACGGTGCTTGCCGCCTGCATGGCTGTGAACAACGAAACCGGCGCACGGCAGGACATCGCCCGGCTGGCCGCAGGCGTCAAGGCGAAAAACAGCCGTACCCATGTGCATGTGGATGCGGTGCAGGCCTGGCTGCGCATTCCACTGGACATGAAAAAGCTCAAAGGGGTGGACAGCCTTTCGGTATCCGGCCACAAGGTACACGCGCCCAAGGGGATCGGGGCGCTGTATCTGTGTGACAACCAGCGCCAGCATCTCCGTCCGCCGTATCTGGGCGGTCACCAGGAACGCGGCCTGCGCCCCGGCACCGAGAACGTGGCCTATGCGATCGGATTGGGGCTGGCCGCCGAACAGGGCGTCAAAACGATGGCTGCCCGCGCAAAGCATATTGCGGCCCTCAACGCACAGCTGCGGGACGGGCTGGCGGCGTTGCCCGGCGTCACCCTCAATTCCCCGCCGGACGCTGTTGCGGAGGTGGTCAATTTTTCCACCAACTGTGTCAACAGCCAGACCTTTATCAACTACCTCAACGCACGGCAGGTGTACATTTCGGGGGGCAGTGCCTGCGACAAGGGCGAGCCGAGCCACACGCTGATGGCGATGGGCTGCTCCGACGAGAAGGTACGCACGGCGCTGCGCGTCAGCTTCTGTGCCGACAATACCCCCGAGGATGTGGAGGCGCTGCTGGCCGGCTTGCGCGACGGACTGGCCGAACTGCAAAAGCGTTGATTACAGGTTAGGAGTTCATGTATGAAAGAGATCATTCTGGCTTATGAGGGGGAAATGACCCTCAAAGGCCTCAACCGCAATACCTTCGAAGCCAAGCTGGCAAAAAGTATCCGCTACCGGCTGCAGGATCTGGGCGAATTCAGGATCCATTACAAACAGAGTACCTTTTTCATTGAACCGCTGTCCGATGAGATTGACATGGACGAGGCATTCCGTCGGGTGTCCCGCATTTTCGGCCTGGTCAAACTCAGCCGTGCGGCTGTCTGCGACAAGGACTTTGACACCATCTGCGCCACTGCCGAGGCCTACCTGGGCCAGACGCTGCGGAATGTGCGCACCTTTAAGGTGGAGAGCAAGCGTTCCGACAAGCAGTACCCCATGAAAAGCCCAGAGATCAGCCGCGAACTGGGGGCGTACCTTCTGTCCCGCCATCCCCATCTGCGGGTAAACGTACACGAGCCGCAGCTGGAAGTCATGGTGGAGATCCGCGATTTCGGCGCCTATATCCACGGCCCCAAGGTGCCCGGCGCGGGCGGTCTGCCGGTGGGTACCAGCGGCCGCGCACTCAACCTGCTGTCCGGCGGCATCGACAGCCCGGTGGCGGCCTGGTGTATGGCCCGGCGCGGCCTGGCGCTGCATCACATTCATTTTGCCAGCCCGCCCTATACCAGCCTGCGCGCCAAACTGAAGGTGGTGGTGCTGGCGCGGGAACTGTCCGAATATACCGGCAACTGCAAACTGTTTGTGGTACCTTATACCAAGCCGCAGGAGTACATCCGGGACAATGCCCCCGATGTGCTGTTTACCGTGCTGATGCGCCGCAGCATGCTGCGCATTGCCAACCGGGTGGCGAAGGCCTACGAACTGGAAGCGCTGATCACCGGCGAAAGCCTGGCTCAGGTGGCCAGTCAGACGCTTCCTGCCCTAGCCTGTACCGACGCAGCGCAGGATCTGCCGGTGCTTCGCCCGCTGATCGGCAGCGATAAGACGGAAATCATTGCTGTCAGCCGGAAGATCGGCACCTTTGAGACTT
>JBJEYG010000153.1:0-1801 GCA_051886555.1 Gemmiger sp. | reverse complement strand
GATTCCCTGCTACAACGAGGCAAAAACGGTGGAGAAGGTCGTGGGCGATTTCCGCCGGGTGCTGCCCGGGGCGGTGATCTATGTGTATGACAACAATTCCACCGACGGCACGGCCGAACTGGCCGAAAAGGCCGGCGCGGTGGTGCGCCACGAGTACGCCCAGGGCAAGGGCAACGTGATGCGGCGCATGTTCCGCGAGATCGACGCCGAGTGCTACCTTCTGGTGGACGGCGACGATACCTACCCGGCGGAGGCCGCCCCCGAAATGGTGGCCGCCGTGCTGGAAAAACAGGCGGACATGGTGGTGGGCGACCGCCTGTCCAGCACCTATTTCACCGAGAACAAGCGTCCCTTCCACAATTTCGGCAACAGTCTGGTGCGCTTTTCCATCAATCGGCTGTTCGGCAGCCAGATCAAGGACATCATGACCGGCTACCGGGCGTTCAGCTACCAGTTTGTCAAAACCTACCCGGTGCTGTCCCGCGGGTTTGAGATCGAAACGGAAATGTCCATCCACGCGGTACAGCGCAACATGCGGGTGGAAAACGTCATCATCGAATACCGCGACCGCCCCGAAGGCAGCGAGTCCAAGCTCAACACCTACTCGGACGGCATCAAGGTGCTGCGCACCATCCTGCGGCTGTACCGCAACTACCGGCCCTTCCGGTTTTTCAGCCTGATCGCGGGGGTCATGGCGCTGGTCAGCGCGCTGTTTATGGTGCCGGTGCTGAGCACCTATTTCGCCACCGGTCTGGTGCCGCGCTTTCCCACGCTGATCGTCTGCGTGTTCGTGCTGCTGGCGGCGCTGCTGCTGTTTGTGGCCGGCATCATCCTGTCCAGCCTGCTGGCGCAGGACAACCGCGATTTTGAATTTAAGCTGCAGCAGGTGGAACAATGGAAAAAGAACCGCGCCTGAAAGCGGCTGCGCAATCCGCAGGAAAATCATGAAACCGGAGCGGAACTTTTTGTATTCACTTCAGAAAGGCACCTACTATGCTGACAAAACTCAAAAAAAACCGTTTTCTGTTTGAAGAACTGGTCAAGCGGGATTTCAAACAGAAATACAAGCGCACCGTGCTGGGTATGGCGTGGAGCGTGCTCTCGCCGCTGCTGCAGCTGCTGGTCATGCGTATCGTCTTTACCCAGTTCTTCGGCCGCGGTATGGAGCACTACACCACCTACCTGTTCTGCGGCACGCTGGTGTACGGCTATTACAAAAGCTCCACCAGCGGCGGTATGTATTCCCTCATGTCCAACGCCGACGTGATCAGCAAAATCAACATTCCCAAATATATGTTCCTGCTGTCGCGCAACGTGTCCGAGCTGATCAACTTCGGCCTGACGCTGGTGGTATTTTTCCTGTTTGTGGCCATAGACGGCATTCCGTTCGGCCCGCAGTTCGTTATGCTGATCTACCCCATCCTTTGCCTCATCGTGTTCAACATCGGCGTGGGGCTGGTTCTGTCCGCGCTGTATGTGTTCTTCCGCGACATCAACTATCTGTATGAAATTTTTACCCTGCTGCTCAACTATGTGTCCGCCATCTTCTACACGGTGGACGGCTATCCCCCCATGTTCCAGAAGCTGTTCCTGTGCAACCCGCTTTACTGTTACATCAAATATTTCCGCGTGATCGTCATGGACGGTACGGTTCCTTCCCTTCCGTTCCACCTGCTCTGTGCGTTTTATGCGATTGTCATGGTGGCATTCGGTGCGTTTATCTACAAAAAGTATAACCACCAGTTCCTGTACTATATGTAAAGGGGGGGAAGCAGTATGGCAATCATTCAGGCAAACGGCG
>JBJEYG010000152.1:0-1803 GCA_051886555.1 Gemmiger sp. | reverse complement strand
CACCAAACCGGTAGTCCCCCACATATACGGCACACTGTACGTATTTTCAGCGTCAAAGTCCCAGCCGAGGTACTCACTGCCGATGCCCGCCAGATTCGGTATGTTGTCGTAATCCAGAGGAGCAAGCATATCCTCCGCAATCAGCTTGCCGATCATATAATCGCTGGGCACAATGACATCATAACTTGCGCCGCCGGATTTCAGTTTGGCATACAGACTTTCATTGGAATCAAAGGTGGTATAATTCACCTTGATGCCCGTCAGATCCTCAAACGCGCTGACCACATCCACCGAGTCATCCGATCCGTCGGAAATATAAAGTCCCCAATTGTAAACGTTCAGTGTAATGTTGCCATCCGCAAACCGGGTCCAGTCATAATCGCCGGAAACGGCAATGTCCTCATTCACTTCTATGTCCTGGGCTGCTGTGGGCATAGCAAGCGTACAAAGCAGTATTGCAGATGCCAAAAGGGCAGTCATCCGTCTGATCGTACATTTCATAGCCTCACTGCCCCCTTACACATTCACTTTTGCCTTGCGGATGGCAGCCTGATTTTTACGGTACTGACGGCTGTCCATCGCATTGGAGATCAGAATAATAGACAGAATCACCAGGAACATAATGGTGGACAAGGCATTGATCTCCGGGCTGACTTTCTTGCGAGTCATGCTGTAGATGGCTGTGGGAAGCGTCTGCATGGTACCGCAGTTGAAATAAGAAATAATGAAATCGTCAATGGAATAGGTCAGGCAGATCAAAAAGGCCGACAGAATTGCCGGTGTGAGCTGCGGCATGATAACCTTCCGAAACGCCTGCTTCGGCGTACAGCCCAGATCCAGCGCTGCATTGTACAGGCTTGGGTCAAGCTGCCGCAATTTCGGCGAAACATTAAAGATCACATAAGGGACATTGAAGGTTATGTGCGCAATCAACAGTGTCGGCCAGCCGAATACGCTGGTACTGCTGAACTTCTGGTATGCAACGAACAGCAGCATCAGAGAAACGCCGGTGATGATTTCCGGGTTGACTACCGGCACATAACTGATGTTGTTGATGACAAGCTGCGCTTTGCGGGACATATTATTGATCCCGATGGTGGCTAAGGTTCCCAAAACCGTAGCCACTGCAGCACTGATCAACGCCAACACAAGGCTGTTCCCCAGAGCGGTCAGGATCATTTTATTGTGGAACAGGCTTTTATACCAATCCAGCGTGAATCCGGTAAAGACCGTACGGCTTTTGCTCTCATTGAAAGAGAATGCGATCAGCACCGCAATGGGCAGATACATAAAACCAAACACCATCACCAGGTAGGCGCGCTGCAGGATTTTGGAAGTTCTGGTTTTCATTACATCACGCCCTCCATTTCGTCCTCATCAAAACTGGAGGTAAAACTCATGCACAGCAATACAATAACCATCAGAACAAGGCTCATGGCAGAACCAAGATTCAGGTTATAGGAATTGCCGAGGAACTGCAGTTCAATCAAGTCGCCAATCAACAAGTTTGCACCGCCGCCCAGCATGCGGCTGATAATAAACGTGGATACCGCAGGCACAAATACCATGGTAATGCCCGTGGCAATACCGGGTTTCGCCAGCGGAATCAGTACCCGTGTCAGAATCTGAACCGTATTGGCCCCGAGATCCTGCGCTGCCTCAATCACGGAATCGTCAATTTTCGTCATGGCGGTGTATAGCGGCAGGATCATGTAAGGCAGATAGTTGTAAACCATGCCAAGAACCACCGCGCCGGAGGTGTTGA
This sequence comes from Gemmiger sp., assembly GCA_051886555.1. Classification (GTDB taxonomy): domain Bacteria; phylum Bacillota; class Clostridia; order Oscillospirales; family Ruminococcaceae; genus Gemmiger. The sequence continues at coordinate 38 of JBJEYG010000152.1, read as the reverse complement.
TCATGTTCAACGGTCCAATATCGAACAGGCCCAGGAAG
>JBJEYG010000151.1:0-1806 GCA_051886555.1 Gemmiger sp. | reverse complement strand
CCGATCTACCACGAAGGCGAATGTCTTACAGATTTATGTTATCAAACAATGAACAACAAGAAAACAGCAGAAAATGTTCTGTTTCAAAAAAAGCGCACTGATTTTGCCTTGATTTAATCGGAGACAAATTTTGCAACATCAAAATTACCGATAAAAGGGAATTTAAATTGTAGAAAATGCCACTTTACTGTGCATTGGAAGATTCTGAGAAAAAGTCAAAAGTAAAGATTATGCCTCAGCCCTTTTCGAAAATTGGCAATCAGAGCCAATAAAACTTCGAGACTTTGATAAAATTCTATTGAATTTGCTACTTGGCTGAAGGGCGCAAAATTTGTTTGTTTTTGAGGCTTTGCGCCGGCGCTCCAAGCGGCGGATAATCCCTGCCGTTGCGGCATACAGATTATCGAAGCAAAGGCGTGTTTCTGGCTGTGCAAAAAGTGCGGTAATACGCACAGCCAAAGAACATACGGTCAAAAGGGGGCATTTGCATGCGGCGCGAGCGGGGCAAACAGCACGGTGGAGGCAGCTCCGGCCTGGTGGGATGGCTGATACTGGCGGCAGTGTGTGTGGGGCTGACCATGTTGGTGCGGTGCCGCATGGATCATTCTGCGACAAACTGTCCGTGTACCGGCACGGTACCTAACGACAGTTTTGCTTTGCCGGTGCAGAGCGACCAGGACGAGGCGGAAGAGGTCATGCTGCTGAAAATCGTCTGTCTTACCTTTGACGATGGTCCGTCCAAATATACACAGGAAATTCTGAACATTTTACAGGAGTACGATGTGCCCGCGACGTTTTTTGTCACAGCGCAGGATATGAATCTGGACTATATGCCGCTGGTGAGAGATATGGCCACACAGGGCCACCAGGTGGCATTGCACAGTGCCAGCCATGACTACTCCAAAATTTATGCCAGCAGCACGGATTTTTGGCTGGACATCAAACAGTTGCGGCAGGTACTGTCAGAATACATGGATGTGGAGACTATCCATTGGCTTCGCTTCCCTGGCGGCAGCACCAATACGGTCAGCCAGCGTTACGGTGGGCGTGGGATTATGAAACAGCTGATCGGGGAAGCGGAGCAAAAGGGTTACGAATGGATCGATTGGAATGTTTGCGCCCAGGACGCAACCGCTGCGCACCCCAATGCGGCAAAAATTCTCAAAAATATTCAAAAGGATGCCCAGGGACGCGACGTTTGCGTCGTGCTGCTGCATGATACCAAAGCCACCGGTCAGACGGTAAAGGCGCTGCCCAACATTATTGAATGGTTCCAGAGCGAGGGGTACCATTTCTGTACGGTGGAGGAAATGTACGAAACGCGGGACGGCGGATGAACGTAATTTGCAAAGCGCATCCCAAAAGGTTATAATAAACAAAAAGGCGGACAGAAAGGGGAGAATAAAATGCATCAGCAGCAAAGCAGGAGCGTTGCTCTGTGCGGTGTATTGGGGGCCTTATCGCTGGTTCTGATGCTGATGGGCAATCTGATTCCCCTGGCAACCTACTGTGCGCCGGCCCTGGCGGCGGTACTGCTGATCCCGGTGCAAGAGGAGTATGGTTCCCGCAACTCGTTGCTGTTGTATGCGGCGGTGGCGCTGCTTTCATTGATTCTGCTGCCCGACAAAGAGCTGGCTGCCATGTATGCGTTGGTACTGGGATACTACCCGGCGCTGCGTCCGCAACTCAACCGCATCCGGGCGCGGATTGTGCGTGTCGCGGCAAAACTGGCGGTGTTTAACATGGCGGTGCTGGTTACCTACGGATTGTTGCTGGCGGTGTTTACCGTGCCGGAGCTTGCTGCCG
>JBJEYG010000150.1:0-1815 GCA_051886555.1 Gemmiger sp. | reverse complement strand
AGGAGATGGAAAAGCTGCTCAAGTGCTGCTACTACGACACCGAGGTGGATTTCTGATCCGTGTTGCCTGAATTTCCGCTATTTCCTGTTCCAACATAAACCGAAGGCCGGCGCCGCAGAATCGCGGCGCCGGCCTTCGGCTTGTTTATTGCCGGCCCAGACGGCCTTTGAAGTCCCCGTAGCCGAAGCTGCGCAGGCATTCGGTGGTACCGTCCGTCCGCCGCACCCAGATGGAGGGCAGCGGCATGCCGTTGAACGTGTTGTTTTTGCAGGTGGTATAAATGGCCATATCGCCGAACAGAAGCAGATCCCCCGCGTGCAGCGGCGCGTCAAAGCCGTAATCTCCCACCACGTCGCCGGCCAGACAGGTCGGCCCGCCCAGTCGGAAGGCATACGCCCGTTCCCCCGGCTCGCCCGCGCCGTACAGCGGCGGGCGGTAGGGCATTTCCAGCACATCGGGCATATGGCAGGCGGCGCTTGCGTCCAGAATGGCAAGGGCGGTATCGCCGTTTTGCAGCACATCCAGCACCCGCGTGGCCAGATACCCGGCGTTGAGCGCGCAGGCCTCGCCCGGCTCCAGATACACCTGCACGCCCCACCGGCGTTTTGCTTGCCGGATGCAGCGTTCCAGGCAGGGAATGTCGTAGCCCGGGCGGGTGATGTGGTGTCCGCCGCCGAAATTCAGCCATTTCATGCGGGGCAGCAGATCGCCGAAGCGCTGTGCCACCGCTGCCAGCGTCATTTCCAGCGCGTCGGAATCCTGCTCGCACAGCGTATGGAAGTGCAGCCCGTCCGGCAGTCCGTCCAGGCCGGGTGTCCGGGCAAGGGCGGCGTCCCACTGGGCGCGGGTGGTGCCCAGCCGGCTGCCGGGCGCGCAAGGGTCGTAGATGGCGTGGCCTTTCTGGGTGGAACACTCCGGGTTGATGCGCAGCCCCACGCTTTTCCCCGCCGCTTTGGCCGCCGGGCCGAAATTTGCCAGCTGTGCGGGCGAATTGAACACAATGTGGTCGGCGTAATTGAGCAGTTCGCCGAATTCCTCCTCCCGGTAGGCGGCGCAGAACACATGCACCTCGCCGCCGGGCAGTTCCTCGGCGCCCAGCCGCGCCTCGTACAGGCCGCTGGCCTCGGTGCCCGCCAGCCCCACGGCCAGTGCCGGGTACAGGTCGTAGTTGGAAAACGCCTTCTGTGCCAGAAGGATCTTGCAGCCGGTGCGCGCCGCCACCCCGGCCAGGATCTGCGCGTTGCGGCGCAGCGCGCCCTCGTCCAGAATGTAGCAGGGCGTGGGCAGTGCGCCGAACAGCGCCGCAGGGCTTTGCCCGTCCAGCGCGGCGAAGGGCGGGCGCGTGTCGCGGGCGGTCAATCCACCAGCGCCGGGGCGCGGCACTCGCTGCGGGGCAGGCCGTATTGATCCAGCGCGTCCAGGAACGGATCGGGGTCAAACTCCTCCACGGTGTACACGCCCGGCTTGTTCCACTTGCCGGTCAGCAGCATCAGCGCGCCGCACATGGCCGGCACGCCGGTGGTGTAGCTGATGGCCTGGCTGCCCACCTCGCGGTAGCAGGCCTGATGGTCGCAGACATTGTAGATATAGTAGGTTTTGTCCCTGCCATCCTTTTTGCCGGTGAAGATGCATCCGATGTTGGTTTTGCCGTGGGTGCGCGGGCCGAGGCTGGCCGGGTCGGGCAGCAGCGCCTTGAGGAACTTGATGGGTACGATCTCCTGCCCTTCAAACCGTACCGGCGTGGTGGACAGCATCCCCACGTCCTCCAGGCAGCGCATGTGGTCCAGGTAGCTCTGGCCGAAGGTCATGAAAAAG
>JBJEYG010000149.1:0-1816 GCA_051886555.1 Gemmiger sp. | reverse complement strand
ACATAGCACATCCGGCAGGAGAAGTTGCACACCGGCGAAAGCTCAAATGTGCCGCTCAGCGGCAGCAATGCGCGGGAAGCTTTGTCGAACAGATAGCTGGTCAGGCGTGGTTCGACATAGGTGTGTTTCAAATCCATATCAGTTGGTTCCTTGCTCCAATTCGGCCTGCAAAAGTCGGACCGGACGCTCATCCGGTGTGCAGCACAGACGATAAACAGGAACGCAGGCCGCAAGGTCTGCCGTCAGCGTACAGGCCTGCTCCACACTGACCGGGTCCCAACCGGCAACCGTCATGCCCTGATACAAGCCACGGAAGGCCTGCGCTGTATTCAGGCGATGCAACGTGTTGTTTTCGCTTTGCTGCAGCAGTACGACCGCACGGAGCGGGTAATGCTCGTTGATGAAACAGTTCGATGACCCCGCGTACGGCGCGCCGTATGCAAACCAACGGCCGTCCCGCCTGGCCAGGATGGTGCGGTCCCCGTTGATCAGCCTGGCGCCCCGGTGCTGTACCCACAGCCCTGCCTGCGTGGACTTGCCCACGCCTGAGACGCCGGAAAACAAAACACCGCCATAAACGGTTGAAATAAAGGAAGCGTGCAGAATCAGGCGGCCGCTGTGTAGCAGCATATCCTCCCAGCGGGTATGGAAAAAGAAGTTCTGCAGCTCATTCAGGAACTGCGCGCCCTGCGGCAGATAGGAAATCCGGGTTTGCCGCGCGGACAGGTCCGATTCGGTTACGGCGTAAGGCGCGTCGCCCTGGCGGTGATCGTGATACCGGATGAGAAAGCGGTTGCCCACAGGAAACACGGCGTATTCCACCCCGCAAAACAGAGGAGGAGCCCCCGGTACCGGCAGGGCATCCACCGGCGAACAAATCACGTTGTAACGTTCCGTTCCCGTTGCGCCGAGGAAGGATTCAAAAGGCGCAGAGCGTTTCAGCGGGGCGGGCGTGGAAAGGTTGATGGTTACGCCGGCAATGGTAACGCTGAGAATGGTGGGATCCGGCATGAGTCAGGATTGGAACAGATTGGGCTGGTTGCTGTTGCCTACCGTATAGCAGTAAGAGTCTACAGGCGGAGCGCCTTGGGTGCAGACGCTGGAATTGGTGAATGCTCCCACAAAATCATAGTAGTCATCAGTGTACGAATCAGATACGATGCTGCACTCATTCTCATTGGCGCCGAGTTTATATGAACACGCCGCAATGTGCTGCGACAGCTCAAAATCCTCATAAAAAAGGTCCGGTTTTACATATTGTTTCATTCTGTGATCCTCCCTCAGTTGGTTTGGGCCACCCGTACAGCCTCCGCTGTACCCAGGTAACATTCATCGATCTGCAGGGTCGTTTCGCCGCCCGGGGGCAGTTCATCGACCGGATAGGTGTAGGTTTTTCCGCCAAAATACAATCCTTCGTCAAACAGGCAGTGGAAGCTTGCCGTCACGCCGGTGAGCGGTTCGTCCGTCAGGTTGCGCAGGGTAACCGCCGTGCCGTCGGCTGCTACGGAAATCCGGTCGTCCATCAGGGGCGGCGCCGGCTCATAGGCGGTTTCGCAGGTGATCTCCACACAGGCGTCCGTGGAGGCGATCACTGCGTTGGTCGTTTCAAACGCCCAGACTGACCGGCCTGCCGGAAGATCTTCCACAACGAAATTCAGCGTTGCTCCGTCCTCCAAAACGGCGGTGAAGGTTGCGGACGTGAGAAACTCGCCGGAATTGTTGACGATTTCCAGCGAAGCGATGTCCTCGCCGGATTGGTCGGAGCAATCGGGGTTGAAAATGGATGACTGGAACAGCGAATTGACCGTCAGTTTGC
>JBJEYG010000148.1:0-1821 GCA_051886555.1 Gemmiger sp. | reverse complement strand
CTATACCCTGTACCTGCCGGGAAAGCAAGTACGCACAAAAAAGAAAGTAATATCCAAAAAGAAAGAGAACACCCAAAGGAGGAGCGCCCCCATGAAACCCAACGAATTCTGCGACTGCCGCTACGCCGATGTGGGCTGCGACAAAATGGAACAGGTGATGGATCAGATCAGCGGCAAATGGAAGCTGCGGATCCTGTTCATGGTGGGCGCCCACGGCACGCTGCGCTACGGCGAACTGAAAAAGCTGCTGGGCCGCGTGACCGACAAAATGCTCAGCGCCCAGCTGAAGGAACTGGCCGCCGACGGGCTGATTTTGCGGCGGGATTACGGCGAGGTACCGCCCCGTGTGGAGTATGAACTGACCGACCGGGGGCAGGCGCTGATGCCGGTTTTTGATGATATTCAACGCTATATCAAACAGTATCTTGTTTAAGAATTTTGTGGAAATATCCAAATATTCGTAATATCGACAAATTTTTATTGACAAAATCTGGTTCCTGGCATAGTATAAACAACCGTGTGGAAAAAACAACGCTGCTGCGAACCCTGTTTCGACCGCAGCCCACAAGAAGGAGTTGGATTTTATATGCTGAGAGAGATTCTGGCAGTTTTGCTTTCTTTTGCTTTTTGCGCGGTGCTGATGGCCGGCTGCGCTTCCGGCGCGGCTTCCGGCAAGCCCGCGGAAAGCGCGGTGGTCTCCACCGCGGTGAGCACCGGCCTGATGGAGGAGGAGCTGGCCACCCCCGAGACCTCTGAGAAAGAGGAGTACAGTGAGAGCGACCTGCGCGACGCGCTGGACGCCACCATCAGCTACGGGGCCGACACGGCGGGCGGAAGCCTGAAAGCCGTGATCGCCGCCGCGGGGCTGGTGGAATTCTTTGCCACCCAGTGCGGGCCCGAGGACGCCGTGAGCCTGGTGACCGACACCGCCGACTGGTACGGGGAACTGACCGACGACCAGCGCGCCACGCTGGCGCTGAACTGGCCCGTCATCTACGACGAGGTGGTGCTGCTGGTGGAGGACCCTGCCAGCCAGACCGAGATCCTGAGCGAGGCGGGCGTGACCACCGACTTTACCCGGCTGGATATGGTGGCCCCGGCGGAGATCCTGGTGGCGCTCAACGCGCTGCTGACAAAATAACGGAGCAGACCGCAAAAAATGCCCCGCAGCAGGGAATCTGCCGCGGGGCGTTTTTGATTACTTGACGTAGTGCAGCGAGTACTGCTGCGTGCCCAGACCCAGCTTTTCGGCGTGGTCCAGCGTCTCCCGCCAGGTGGAGGCGGGGGTGGTGTCGATGAAATTGTCGCCGCAGCAGCGCAGCGAAGGGTTGGCGCGATTCTCGCCCAGGATGCTGTTTTCCACCGGCGTGGCGGCCAGCACCGCGTCCGCGCAGGCGCGGTCCAGCGCCACCGGGTCGAAGCTGGCGTACATGCCGATGTCCGGCACGATGGGGGCGTCGTTCTCGGCATGGCAGTCGCACATGGGCGACACGTCCATCACCAGACTGATGTGGAAGGTGGGCCGGCCGTGGCACACCGCCAGCGCGTACTCGGCCATTTTGCGGTCAAGAATCTCGTTGGCGTTGTCCTGCTGGGGGTAGATGGCGTCAAAGTTGCAGCGGCCGATGCAGCGCCCGCAGCCCTTGCACCTGTCCTGATCGATGACCGCCTTGCCGTTCACATAGGAGATGGCGTCCGACCCGCATTCCCTGGCGCACTGGCGGCAGCCGCGGCACAGGCCCTCCTGCACGGCGGGCTTGCCGGCGTTGTGCTGCTCCATCTTGCCCGCGCGGGAGCCGCAGCCCATGCCCAGGTTTTTCA
>JBJEYG010000147.1:0-8263 GCA_051886555.1 Gemmiger sp. | reverse complement strand
TCGCTGTTCGGCGTGATGCGCTTCGGCGTCATGGATCTGGTGGTCAGCGCCGTCGGCCTGCTGATCTTTATGGCCTTCACCGCCTACGATACCCAGAAGCTGAAATACTACTACGGCTATTTCAGCGGCGACTCCGACATGCTGCAAAAATCGGCCATCGTCGGTGCGCTGGATCTGTATCTCGATTATATCAACATTTTCCTGTATGTGCTGCGCATCCTCGGCCGCAACCGCAACAGAAACTAAACAGTCCACAGCCCCTCCGGCCTGCCCGGCGGGGCTGTTCTTTTACAGGGAGGGATTTTCATGGGAGAAACGGTGCAGCATTTCAGTTATTGGGCATCGCCCGACGCGGCGCTGCCCGGCGAAACGGTGTTCCCGAACGGCCATTTCACATGGAACGGCGACGAGTGGTATGCCCCCGCTGCCGGCGTTTGCAAGGACGGGCTGGTGCTGGAACTGTGCCGCCGGATCGATCCGGCGGCGCTGACCGCCTTTTACAACGCCTGGCAGGGCAGGGAGGACACGATGACGCCGCAGCAGGAAGAACTGTGCCAGGCGCAGAATCCGGCTTGGAACCCGGACCCGGCGGATGTGCGTCTGAACGGCATGCCCCTCCCGGTGCGCGGCAGCTGCGCCGTGTGCTGGGCGCCCGGCCTGCCCGGCGAGGATTCCGCCGCGCGGGTGCTGGTACGGCGCTATGGGCTGGACCCGGCCTTCGGCTGGGCGTTTGTGCGCACGGCGGTGGACTTCCCGCAGGCAGGCGCGCTGCGGGAAGGCGGGGCGCTTGCCTTCACGCTCAGCCGCGGAACCCGGCTTCGGACGGCTTTTGTGTTCACTGCGGCGCCGGGGCAGCAGCTTTGCTTTGCGCGGCCTTCCGGCGGCGAGCGCTGCACGCTGACGGTCGAGACCATCGAAACGCGGGAGCTGCCAGTGGAAAACCGGCGGCGCCCGGGTTGGATATATCCCAACCGGGTGCAGGTGCTGTGCTACCGGCTGACGCCCGATCTGCCGCGGGGGACGTTTGCCTTGCGGGACGCCGACCCCGGCGATGTGGCCTGCCCGGCGGAACCCGGCCAGACGGCGGCAAAAGGCCCTGCGGGCGTGATCGGCATGGCGGACGGCCCCACCGCGATCTTTATGACGACGCTGGCACAACAGGGCAGGGAGCCTTGCCATACCGCCTGCTCAGCAGTGCGGTTCCGCCAGGACCGGCCGGTGCGCTGGCGCGGCGTGTTTGAGGAAAAAATCTGCCCCGACGGACGGTTTGTGCTCCCGCTGCCGGCCTGCGGCCGCTGAGTTGACGGGCTGGCGGCTGTCTGCTACAATCAAACCCAAAAGGGGGAGAGGACATGATCAAGCCGAGACATCTGGAGAAGGGCGACACCGTTGCCATTGTGAGCCTGTCGGCGGGAACGCTGGGCGAACCCTGGGCAATTCACAAGCTGCACATTGCCCGGCAGCGTCTGGAACAGGATTACGGGCTGAACGTGGTGGTGATGCCCAATGCCCTGAAGGGGCGGGAGTACCTTTACGCGCACCCGGAGGCGCGCGCCTCCGACCTGATGGACGCCTTCCGGGATCCCGGAATCCGGGCGGTGTTCAACGCCATCGGCGGCGACGATACCATCCGCCTGCTGCCCTATGTGGACTTTGATGTGCTGAAATACAACCCCAAAATCTTCACCGGTTTTTCGGACACGACTTCCAACCATCTCATGATGTACCGCGCGGGGCTGGTTTCCTATTACGGGGCCAGCATCATGACCAATTTCTCCGAGTATGGCGGCATCAACGATTACACCGCCGCCATGATCCGCGACACACTGTTTGAACCGAAACCGACGCTGGAGATCCCGTCCGCGCCCTACTGGTATGACGACGAGGATGAAAAGATCTGGTGGAAGGAAGAAAACAGCAATACCCGGCGCCGGTATCACCCCGAGGAGATCGGTTACGAGAGCATTCTGGGCGGCGGCGTGGTGCAGGGGCCGCTGCTGGGCGGCTGCCTGGATGTATTTGTAGAGCTGACCGGAACGCCGGTCTGGCCGTCGCCGGAGCAGTGGCAGGGCAAGCTGCTGTTTTTGGAAACCAGTGAGGAGGACATGTCCTGCGAACTGCTCACCTCTATTTTGCGTAATCTGGCGGCACAGGGCATTTTCGACGCGGTATGCGGCGTGCTGGTGGGGAAACCCGCCCGCCGCAGCAAGTATGCGCCGTACAAGGACGTGTTCCGCAAGGTGATCGGGTTTGAGGCGGGCCGCCCTGACCTGCCGGTTTTATTCAACGTCAATTTCGGGCACGCGGACCCCATCGGCATTCTGCCCTACGGTGTGAACTGCCGCCTGGATGCCGACCGGCGGACGCTGACCCTTCTGGAACCGGCGACACTGTGAAGCAAAAAAAGCGGCTTTCCTTGTTTGGGAAAGCCGCTTTTGCAGGCAGAAATTTCTCAGCCCAGGCTGATGCCCATCGAGCGGGCAACTTTGAGCATGTCGCAATCGTCGGGCACGCCGCGGGTCTTGCCCGCGATCTCGGACAGCGGGTTGGACGTGACCCGGCCGTTGACCATGGCCACCGTCACGCCGAAGTGCTCGTCGCCCACCAGGCTGGCCGCATAGGTGCCGAACTGGGTGGCCAGCACGCGGTCGTAGGCGGAAGGACTGCCGCCGCGCTGCATGTGGCCGGGCACACAGATGCGGGTCTCGGCGCCGGTCATTTCCTCGATCTGCTTGGCAATGCGGTTGGTGGCGGTGGTGTATCCGGCGGCGGCACGCTTGGCGGTCCACTCCTTGCGCTTCATCTTGGACTCCTCCTTGGAGATGGCGCCCTCGGCCACTGCCAGGATGGAGAAGTTGGAGCCGCGCTCACGGCGGCGCTCCACCGCTTCGGCAACCTTTTTGATGTCGTAGGGCTTTTCGGGAATCAGGATGATATCCGCGCCGCCCGCAATGCCGGAATACAGCGTCAGCCAGCCCGCTTTGTTGCCCATCACCTCAATGCACATCACGCGGCTGTGGCTGCCGGCGGTGGTGTGAATGCGGTCGATGACGTCGGTGGCAATGTCCACCGCCGTGTGGAACCCGAAGGTTACGTCGGTGCCGTAGATGTCGTTGTCGATGGTTTTGGGCAGGCCGATGATGTTCAGCCCTTCCTCGCTGAGCAGATTGGCCGTCTTGTGGGTGCCATTGCCGCCCAGGCACAGCAGGCAGTCCAGCTTGGCTTCCTTGTAGGTCTTTTTCATGGCTGCAACCTTGTCCACCTGGTCGTCGCCCACCACGCGCATCATTTTAAAAGGCGTGCGCTTGGTGCCCAGAATGGTGCCGCCCACCGTCAGAATGCCGGAGAACTCGTCCCGCTTCATGGCGCGGTAGTTGCCGTTGATCAGTCCGTCATAGCCGTTGAGAATGCCGATGATCTCCACATCATCCCCCATGCGCTGATACAGCGCTTTGGCTACGCCGCGGATGGTGGCGTTCAAACCGGGGCAGTCGCCGCCGGACGTCAAAATGCCGACACGAATTTTCATTGGGAATACCTCCGTTGTCCAGATTTCCGGGATGCGCCGCGGCACCGGGTGCCATGCGCACACCAAAGTCCGCCCTTGTCGCATCGCGGGCACAAAGGGCAGTTAGATTAGTTTTAATTTACTCCGCGAAAGCGATTTTGTCAATCAAAGGAAACCGGAATTTTCGCAGTAACGTGAACTTGAAAAATGAGGAAAAAACTTTGAAAAAAGTGTTGACAAACAGAATATGTGCAGGTATAATAGATAAGCGTTGAGGGCACACCGCCCGAGACGAAAGCTACTGGGGATTCGCATAATGGTAGTGCGGCGGACTCTGACTCCGCTTGTGGGAGTTCGATTCTCTCATCCCCAACCAGCATACCGCAGCAGCAGTTGCTGCTGCGGTTTTTTTATCGGGGTGTAGCGCAGTTGGTAGCGCGCTTGGTTCGGGACCAAGAGGCCGTGGGTTCGAATCCCGTCACTCCGACCAAAAATCCGGTGACTGCGTTCGCAGTCGCCGGATTTTTTTTATTGGAGGGACGGGCGCTCAATGGGGTTCCGGTTCGCTGCGGGAGGTTTGAAGAATCCGCGATTTCAGTTCCCTCGCCGCCGCATTCAGCGGGTGGCGGGAATCGTACACCAAGCAGACGTTGCGCTCCGGAATGGATTCGCGCAGGGGAATCCGCAGGATTTCGTGCCTCAAAATCGCGTCCCGCGCCATGGGCTCCGGCAGAAACGCAAGGCCCAATTCGCATTTGACCAGCGGCAGAACCTGATCGGTGGTCGCCACTTCGGTATCCGGGGTGAGTTCCAGCTCGTGTGAGAGAAAAAGCCGATGGTAAAACTGAAAGGTCATCGTCTCCCGCCCCAGGCAGATGAGCGGATACTTCCGCAGTTCCGCAAGGGAAAGCTGCCGGTCTGCCAGCGCGGCAAATGTTTTGCCCCCCACAAGCACTTCGCGAAACGCTTTCAGCCGGACCTGCCGCAGCGGCGGCTCCGCGTCTGCCGGGGTCGTGACTACCGCAAAATCAATTCTTCCGCTTTTCACTGCGTCGATGGCCTGCGGCGTGGAATGGTTGTACAGCTTCAGCCGGATTTTTGGGTACGCCATGTGGAAGGTTTTCAGGTGATCCAGAAGGAAGATGTTCAGGGCGGTTTCGCTGGCGCCGAGGGAGATGCTCCCGTGCGCAAGGCCGGTACTGTCGGCCAGTTCCTCCTCCGCCGCAAAAAGCTGTGCCATCGCAGCCGAGACGCGGGTATAGAGCTTTTCCCCCTCGGGCGTAAGCTGAATGCCGCGGTTGGTGCGCACAAAAAGCGTACAGTGAAGCTGGTGTTCCAACCCGTTCATCGCCCTTGTGATGTTGGGCTGGCTGTTTCCCAATGCGCGGGCCGCTTTTGTAAAATTGTGATATTTTGCGACATAATAAAAAATTTTGTAATATTCAAAATTCACATCCAAGCCCGGCCACCTCTTTACGATATCATTTTATGATTGCAATTATATCAATAATAGCTTTTACATATTTCTGCATGCCCAGTATAATGGATCCCGGCCCAAAACACAAGCAGCGGCATCCGGGGCGGCAACGCGGAAGAAGCAGCCCGGCAGCCGGCGAGTTCCGTTTAGGAGAAGGGCGGCAACCGGCTTTCTGACTGCCGGGCAGCCGGTGGGGAGGAATACAGAAACACCATGCAAAACAGAGTTCACAAACAAATGTCAGACTCCATCCTGACCGCCGGCTTCCTGTCGGTATCCGGGGGATTTCAGGATGCCTACACCTACATCGCACGGGGCGGCGTTTTTGCCAACGGCCAAACCGGGAACATTGTCCTGCTGAGCCAGCAGATCGGCGCAGGCAATTTCCCCTCCGCGCTCCGCTATATGGCGCCCCTTCTGTTTTTCTCTCTGGGTGTTGCTGCTGCGGAGCGGATTCGCCAGAACTACCGCAACGCCCGGCGGCTTCACTGGCGTCAGTTGGTTTTGGCCATTGAAATGGTTTTTCTGTTCCTGGTCGGATTTTTGCCCGAGTCCTGGAATCTTTTGGCAAATTCCCTGGTTTCCTTTTCCTGCGCCATGCAGGTGCAGGCGTTCCGAAAGGTGAATCGCTATGCATTTGCCAGTACCATGTGCATCGGCAACATCCGAAGCGGGATGGAAGCACTGTGCGCATACCGCCAAACCCACAACAGGCGCACGCTGCACGAGGCCCTGCATTATTTCGGCGTGATCCTTCTGTTTGCTTTTGGCGCGGCACTGGGGGGACGCCTGGCCCTGCGGTGGGGACTTCGCGCCATATGGACATCCTGCGCGCTTCTGCTGGCCGGTTTCTCGCTGATGTTTTTTCAAGAGGAAAGGGAGGAACATCCGCAGCTTTTACGGTAACCTGTTCCGGAAGGAACGCCCTCAACCAACGCACCCCCGGCCTGCGGGCCGGGGGTGCGTTTTGCGTGGAAAGCGATCGGGCGCCTGGTACCCGGGAAGCCGGCTCCGGGCCAAACCAGATGGTTGCTGAAAAACCAGATCAGGCAGCAAGTTCAAATTCAAATTCAAATTCAAGTTCAAGTTCAGGTTCAAGTTCATCATTATCTTCCCGTCCCGCCGGCGGGACAGGGAACAGGCGCCTGCGGCGCGAGGATGACGATGACCGGGGGAAAAAATTCTCCTTTGCGTTTCCCGGCAGAGCGGGCGGCGGGGGAAAGCCGCTGCGGAGGCGATTATTCGGTCAGCGCGGCCTTGGCGGCGCGCACGGCGGATTCGTCGGTGACCCAGTTGGTCCACTCGTCAAAACCCGGCGCACCCATGGGAACGCCCTCGCGGCGGAACCGCATGGGACTGGGCTGGGCGGTCTTGCCGCTCATGTGGAACACCTTCGCCTTGGGGTAGCGGCTGCGCACCGTGCGGATGACGCCCGCGTTCACCCCGGCGCCGATCATCACCTCCGGCCCGGCGGTGATGCCCCGGCGCGTCAGCAGGCGGCCCAGCACGTTCATGCCGTCCACACATTTGGCCGCGCAGCCGCTGGTCAGAACGGTATCCACGCCCAGCGCGGCCGCCGTGTCGTACGTCTCCACCGGGTCAAAGGATACGTCGATGCAGCGGTGCAGCGTGGTGGGCGCGCCGCCTGTGGCGCCGATCAGCCGGCGCATGGCAAGCTCGTTGAGGGTGCCGTCCCGGTTGAGGGCGCCGATCACAAAGCCGCTGGCGCCGTTGCGGTGCAGGCTGATGATCTGCGCGCACAGCAGGTCGATCTCGTCATCGGTGTAGCAGAAGTCGCCCGGCCGCGGCCGGATCAGGCAGCGGATGGGAATATCACTCTCCCGCCGGATCTGCACCAGAAGCGCAGCCCAGGGCGTCAGACCGCCGATGTCCAGTGCGCTGCAAAGCTCCAGCCGGTCGGCGCCGCCCCGGATGGCCGCCATGGCCGAAGCGTAACTGTCCACACATACTTCCAGAAGGGGGGTTGAAGTCATAGGTTTCTCCTCTCTCAAATGCGGTGCCGCACTTCGATCACCTTGCCGTAAATGTGCACCGGCGTCTCTTTCAGATCATAAAACTGTGCCTGATGGACGGGATTGTAGCTTTGCGGGGTCAGTATGACCGTCTGGCCGTTGCGGTGAAAGCGCTTTACCGTCGCCTCGCACCCGTTGACACACACCACGGCAATGTCGTTGTCGTCCACAATGCTCTGCTGGCGTACCACCACCAGGTCGCCGTCATTGATGCCGGCGGCGGTCATACTGTCGCCCTGCACCCGCAGCGCGAAATACTGCTCGCCGCTTTCGCCGTCGCCGAACACATAGCCTTCGATATTTTCCTCCGCATACATGGGCAGCCCGGCGGCCACGCGCCCCAGAATGGGAATGCGCTGCCCGGCGGGCAGCGGCAGGGCGCCGTCCGGCAGGGCGGGGGACGGGCTGCGCTCCATCGGCACATCATACCCGGCCAGCCAGGCTTCCGTCACGTTCAGGGCGGCTGCCATGGCGGCCAGACGGTCGTGACGCGGCTCAAACCGGCCGTGCATGTACTGGCTCATCGCGCTTTTGGGAATGCCCGTGCGAAGGCACAGCTCGTTCTGGCGCATGCTGCAGTTGGACATGGCCTGCGAAAGCCGCTGGGGAAAGGCGGCAATGCGTTGGGAATCCGACATAATGATCCACTCCTTTGCCATTACTATATCACGTCCGTTCAGAAATATCAACAAGCTGAAAAAATATTTTTTAGAAAAGCTGAATTTGCGGTTGACTTGGAGCTTTTGGGGGTGTATGCTGATATCGTTCAGAAAAAATGAACGGCAAGCGGGACGGAACCCACACAGCATGCACCGCACAAACCGGAACGGGGCAAACCTTCGGCAGGACCCATCCGGTGGGGCGCGGAACAGCAGGCCGCCCCGCGGCCAAAAGAAGAATCCGCTGCCGGAAAACAGAAAGGAGCAAGCGGCGCGTAAGCGGGCGCTTCTTTTTGCCTAGCAAGTTCAGAAAAAATGAATTGTCTTGCTTCCTCTTTAGTATAGCACAAGGCAATTCCGTTAAACCGGACTGCAAACTGTTTTTTCCGGCCGCGGGGGAACGCTGCCCCATGAAAATACACCGCCCGGCACAGGCGCCGGGACGAAAAGGAGGAAACCAATGTCTAAATCCTACAAAGCCGAGGGCGAAGGCTACGCCCAGTGCCCCTTTTACCTGCGCGACCGCCCGCGGGAAATCCACTGTGAGAGCTTTGTGCCCGGCAGTGAGACCCTGCTGCGGTTTGAG
>JBJEYG010000146.1:0-1829 GCA_051886555.1 Gemmiger sp. | reverse complement strand
GTTCTTTGGCGACGGACGATTGGTGAATGTGATTTGGATCGCGTTTATAGGAATTTCGGTTTATAATTATTTTCTGTTCCTGCAATTTTTTAAGGACAAAGGATGGCTTACTTTTCCATTTGAAAAAAGTCCAATCCGTACAAGCCTTGTGATTGGTTGTACAGCACTGATATTCTTGATACCGCAGTCAAACAGCCTAAAAGCCTTTAAAGATATCGCAAGCGGCAAAGCAAAAAATTATGCAGCCGAAGTGGATCAAAGAATAGAAATGTACAAAGGTGACATGTATGAAATCAGCGTTTCCCCCATACAAAATCGTTGCATTTTGTACTTTTCAGATATTGGCTGTGATCCGGATGTCTGGCCCAACACATCCATAAGCAAATATTACAATAAAAGAATCTACCTGGATTCGGCATCTTAATTGGAGCTGTCTGAAGTTTTTTGCTTTGACGCTATTCCTCCCGGCCGTGCTCGGTCACAAACCGGCAGAAGGCTTTGACGTGCGGCTGCAAAAAATAGTCTCGGCGATAGGCAAGGTACAGGTGGCGCCGGTTTTCCACCGGCAGTTCAAACTGAAGCAGCCGTTTGGCTTGCACTGCACTGCGCGCAGCGCATTCAGAGATCAGTGAAATGCCCAGCCCGCTCTGCACCAGGTTTTTGATGGTTTCCTGGTCGTTGACCCGGGCCGCGACTTGCAACTGGTCCTCGGTAACACCGAGGGCATTCAGTGAGGTGACGGCTGATTTCAGGCTTCCGCTGCCTTTTTCCCGCAGAATGACCGGCTCCTCGAGAAGAGCGGGCAGGGGATTGGCTTCCCGCTGAAGCAGCAAAAATTTTTCGGTAACCGGGGTGATCAATACCACCCGATCTTCATAGAAGGGAGCGCAGGTGACGCGGTCATCCCCTTCCATGCCGGTCAGCCCCACATCGAACACATCGTCTGCCAGACCTTCCAGAACGCCCTGACTGTTGGTTTGGCGCACAGTGAAATACACATCCGGATGCTCTTTTCCAAATGCGGGCAACAGCCGGGGCAGAATGTAGGCCGAAGGAATGGTGGAGGCCCCTAACCGTATAATGTGTTCCTCCCCCGGGGTGCAAAGGCGCTGAATGCGGTTTTGCAGCGCCAGCATTTTTACTGCGCAATCATATACTTCCCGGCCTTTGGGAGTCATTTGGAGCGATTTGGTGGTGCGGGTCAGCAGGCGACAGCCCAGTTCCTCCTCCAATGTCCGCACATGTCCGCTGACGGTGGGCTGGGACAGGTACAGATGCCGGGCCGCAGCCGTAAAGCTGCCGTATTTAACCACCGAGGCAAAACATTCAAGCTGTTTCAGTTCCATGGGCAACCTCCCGGAGCGCCTCCAACGCAGTGTTCACCTGCTGGGGCGTGTTGTACCATCCAAAACTGAACCGGATGCTCCCGGTGGGAAAACTGCCCAGCGTTTTGTGGGCGGAGGGGGCGCAGTGCAGCCCCACCCGGGTCAGAATGCCGAACCGTTCTTCCAGCGCTGCGGCCGCTGCGCCCTCGTCTGTCAGAGGCGTCTGTACACTTACCACGCCGGTGCGGCCCTGCGTGCCCCGCCGGCCAAGAATCCGCACAAGACCTTCCTGTTCCAATTCCCGTAAACCGTCCAGGAACTGCCCGGTCAGTGCGAGTTCGTGTGCGCGGATGGCATCGGTTCCGACGGCGCGTACAAACGCCACACCTGCCCGGAGGCCCATCAGACCGGGCAGGTTGGGTGTGCCCGGTTCGAATTTGTCGGGCAGAAAGGGAGGCATCTCCTCCTTGTGGCTGGCGCTGCCGGTACCTCCGGCCAGGAAGG
>JBJEYG010000145.1:0-1843 GCA_051886555.1 Gemmiger sp. | reverse complement strand
TCAGATCTTCCCGGCTGGGAATGGCCAGACCGCGGGGATGATTGTGCGCCAGCATGGCGCAGGTCGCCCCCGCAGCCACAGCGGCCCGGGCCGCCTGGCTGAAATCGAAGGTAACCTTGTTGGGCAGCCCCTCGGCAAGGCGAACCTGACGCAGCGGCTGATATTTGTCATCCATCGGGATAAGATACAGCGCTTCGTTGCTCAATCCAAAAAACAAAGGTTCCACATAGCGTTTGCGGGCGACCGGCGTATCCAGTGCCGGGCGCTTGCCGCGCTTTGCCAACGAGTAATAACGGGCAAAGCCCATCACCGAATGGAGCAGCCGTGCGCTGCCGGCGCCGATCCCCTCCACGGTTTTCAGTTCTTCCTCACTGGCATCCAGCACATTGCAGTAGCTGCCGAACTTCTGGATCAGCCGGTGCGCCAGCGCGTTGGTATCTTTGCGGGGAATGGCAAAAAACAGCAAATATTCCAGCGCTTCATGCTCGGCCAGGCTCTCGATTCCATTTTCTTCTACCCGTTTCTGCATGCGGGCCCGATGATCCGCATGCAATGGCTTTTCATTTTTCTCTGCCACAGGCCGCACATCCTTTACCTTTTCTCTGTTCTATTATATACTGTTGGGAGAAATTTGAAAAGATGAGGGATACCATGAAACAGTATACGGCCGGCGTAAATGAAAACGGCGTGCGCTTGTCCCGCTTTGTGGAAAGCGTAACCAAAGATCTGCCCCGCAGCTTGCTGTACAAAAGTTTCCGCAACAAGCGCATCAAGGTAAACGGGAAGCGCGCGGAACCGGACTATCGCCTGCAGTCGGGCGATTTGATCGAGTTGTACATCAACGATGAGTTTTTTCCCGCAGGGGGCGCAAAGCCCGTCCCTACTCCGCGCAAACAGCCAACCGTGCGAGTCATTTACGAAGACGAAAATATTGCCGTGCTGTACAAGCCGGCACATCTTTTGTGCCACAGTGACCGAACCGGCGACCCCAATTTGGTGGACGCTTTTACAGCACAGCTGACCGCCGAAGGGAAATATAATCCCCATGCGGAAAACCGGTTTGCTCCTGCCATCTGCACGCGGCTGGACCGGGGTACCGAGGGTCTGGTTTTGGCCGCAAAGAATTACGCCGCCCTGCGCGACCTGAACGCCGTCATCCGGGATGATCTTATGAAAAAGGAATATCTGACCATCACAGTGGGCGCACCGCCTGCCGGGCGGCACATTGCCTGGCTGCAGCATAGTGAAAAGAACAATAAAGTACGCATCCACGCCCATGAGGGCGAAGGATACAAAAAAATCGTCACCGGAGTGACCGTAATCCGTCAGGACGGCCCGTTTGCATTGTGCCGCATTCATTTGGTCACGGGAAGAACCCATCAGATCCGCGCACACCTTGCCTATCTCGGCCATCCGGTTCTGGGGGACATCAAGTACGGCAACCGCAAAATGAACGAGCGTTCCGGGCTGAAAACACAGGCGCTGTGCGCACAGCGCCTGACCTTTGGTCAAATTCCGGAGGAAAACACACTGCATGCGCTTTCCGGGCGGGTGATCAAACTGGAGGATCCGCAGATCGTAAAGTTGTATGAGCAGCTGTCATCAGGCAAAGCGACGGAAAACTCAGACAGATAAAAGCCCGGGGGGTGTGAAGCAATTTTGCTTCACACCCCCCGGCTTTTACATCATATTGAAGAAGCTGACCTGGCTGGTGTCAGGAAGATCCCCCAACGCACCCGCATCGCGCAGTTTTTCCATAACCGCGCCGGAAACGCCGCTGGCCTGCTGAAGTTCCTCAATGGAAATATACGTCTGGCCGTGCATGGTAGCCTGTTCCAAGATC
>JBJEYG010000144.1:0-1846 GCA_051886555.1 Gemmiger sp. | reverse complement strand
CGATCTGGATTCTCGTCAATGAGTACATACATCAATTCCATTCATCCAGACCAGCATGCTCCATACCTGGATATTCCGGACGATGTGGTCGATTACCTCCATTATCTGGAACTGGTGAAACTTTGTTCGCCACGTACTATCAATGCGTATTATATAGATCTCCGTACTTTCTTTCGCTATATGGCTGTTCGCTGGAGCCTGGTTTCAGAGACGGCCGACCCGGACCACATTGATTTGACCGGCATTACTACCGAACAGATCGGCAGTATTACCAAGCGGGATATTTTTGATTTTTTGGATCATGTGCGCGGCGAATCCTCCAATGGTGCCAAAGCTCGTGCTCGAAAATTGTGTGCGATCCGCGGCTTATTCCGTTATATGACCTCACAGTCCGGCAAACTGCAAAACGACCCGGCCAAAGACATCAGCCTTGGCTCGCCGAAAAAAAGCCTGCCGAAATACCTGACTTTGGACGAAAGCACCGACCTGTTAAATAATATACAAAGTGATTTTTATGAGCGCGATTTTTGTATTATTACATTGTTTTTGAACTGTGGAATGCGGCTGACAGAACTTGCCTCGATAAACATCAGCAGCTTTCGTGATGACACGATCCGCATTCTCGGCAAAGGCAACAAAGAGCGGCTTGTTTATCTGAATGACGCTTGCCAAGACGCCATTGCGCATTATCAAAAAGCCCGGACAGCCTTACCCAATCTCATTGACAAGCAGGCCTTTTTTGTGTCCAAAAAAACCGGAAAACGGCTTTCCACAAGGCGCATTGAGCAGATTGTGGAAAGATGCATGCGGACAGCCGGTCTGGATGGCCGCGGCTATTCACCTCATAAACTGCGCCACACCGCCGCAACTCTGATGTACCAAAATGGCGTTGATATGCTCGCGCTAAAGGAGATTTTGGGTCACGAAAGCGTCTCGACTACCCAAATTTATACGCATATCAACAACGAGCAGCTGAAAAAAGCCGCTGCAGCCTCTCCCCTTGCCCACCGCAGTTATCAACCGCCGCAACCATCAGCACAAACCGATGACACCGCAGAACCAGACCATCCCGCCGCTGAGAGCAGCGATAAGGATTGACCACAGCATCGCTGACAAACACTGCTGCATAAATTGCTCAGTGCCGTTATTCCTTGTGCATGTTCGGCGGCGAAGGAAATACCAGCGAAAAATTTCGTTGGCGTGTTTCATCGCCGAAGGGGCAATCTGAAGTCCTAAAATCAACAGTAAAGTATCCGGCAGCCATACAGTAAGCCAAAAGTTCAGCAGACCGCTCACGCCTCCGGCCTGGTAGACTGCCCAGGTCAATGCACCGCAGCAAAATCCTTTTGCCGCAAATTGCAGCGGCAAAAGCCCACTGCCGAAGGCGCTGAAGGCGCATAAAACGATCCAGCCGATCTGGATCGCGGCGGAAAGATAGACGGATGCAAACCCCTGCATCGGCTGCCGGGTGTTCTGCCCGGAATAAGCATCAGCAAGTTGTTCCCAAAAGGCGGATGTTTGCCCGCGATACATTTCTGTCCCCAATGTAAACATAACCAGAAACAACAGCAAAAGCCACAGGCGGGCACCGGGCAGTCGACGGGTTTTCTGGGTCTGGTTAAAGCTGCGCCCTGGCCCAAAATGATGCGCAGCAGAAGGTCCGGCCCGCATTCAGCGTACCGCAGCGCCAGCTGCAGGATTTATCAGCGCACTGACCGCGCCCCCCGTTGCGCCCGCTGCCAGCAGCATCAGCAACAAAGCCAGGTTCGATCCCGTCAGTACCGGTGTATTTCCTGAGACCAATGTAGCCAATGCAAGACATACAGCAAATATTGCCCCGCATGCC
>JBJEYG010000143.1:0-1849 GCA_051886555.1 Gemmiger sp. | reverse complement strand
TCAAAAGCCTGTCCGGCTTTGGGTGCCGTCTGCTGGCTTATGATGTGCGGGAAAACGACGAAGCCCGGCAATATGCCCAGTATTTGCCGCTGGATGAATTGCTGGCCCAATGCGATGTCATTACGCTGCACACCAACGCCACTGCCGAAAACCATCATCTCATTGACGCAGCGGCGCTGGACAAATGCAGGAACGGCGTGGTGCTGGTGAATACCGCGCGCGGCAGTCTGATCGACTCGGATGCGCTGATTGCGGCGCTGGAATCCGGCAGGGTGGGGGCAGCGGCATTGGATGTGCTGGAGCAGGAGAATGGTTTGTACTATTACAACCGGGAAGGGGACGTGATTCCCAACGCGGAACTTTCCATTCTGCGCAGCTATCCGAATGTCATTCTCAGCCCGCACACTGCATTTTACACGGATGACGCGGTGGAAAGTATGATCGGCGGTTGTTTCCACAGTGTGGATTGTTTCCGGCGCGAATTGCCCAACGACCACGAGATCCGGCTGTGAGGGGGCGCGTGACGGAACCCGGCCGCCCGGCGGACGGGAAACTTCTGGAACAATATCCGCGTATTGGGCTTGACGAAGCGTTTGACTTTGCCTGTGCCGGCTGTGGCGACTGCTGCCGGGAACGGCGGGATCTGGTATTGTCCGGGTTGGACCTTTACCGCCTTGCGCGCAGGCTGGGGCTGCCGCCGCGCATTGTGGCGGGGGCTTTCTGCCGGGAAGAGATCGGGCCTGATACGCTGCTGCCTGCTTTGCGCCTTGCGCCGAAAGTGGGTACCGGAAATTGTCCTTTTCTGGACGGCGGCGCGTGCAGCGTACATGCAGCGCGGCCGCTGGCCTGTGCGCTGTATCCGCTGGGACAGAGCATTGATTTGAACACTTTCCGGGTGGAATATTATGTACAGACGCCGGTCTGCGGCGCAAAAGCAGGTGGGAGGACCCTGCGCGGGGTGTTGGATGACGCGGGCGTAAACGAGCGCCTTGGCACAGATCTGCGCTGGGCCGCAGTGTGCAGCGACCTGTCCCGTCAGCTGTTCGCGGCAGGCGGAGCGGAGAACCTTCATTACCGCACGGCGGTGCGCCGTATTGCGTCGGCACTGTACTATGACTACTCGTTGGGGGATGAATTTTACCCCCAATTCTGCGCCAATATACAGACGCTGCAGACACTGCTGCCGCGAATTCTGGCATAACAAAAACTGCCCGCCGCCGGGATTTCCCCCGCGACGGGCAGTTTTGTCATGTTATTTTAAAGTCCCGTCCAGTACCTGCTGGTAATACCAGGGCTTGGGTGCGTGGAATACTTTGCCGGCAAGCACCGCAAAACGCGGATCGTCGATCTGCTTGGGGAAGGCAAGCTCCCACGCGCAGAGCGCCTGATATTTCAGCTTCAATTCCCGGTTGGCAGCGTTGTTGCCATACTTCGAGTCACCCAGAATGGGGCAACCGATGCTGGCCAGATGTGCGCGGATCTGATGGGTGCGGCCGGTTACCAGATCGACTTTCAAAAGCGCCAGACGGCCGCTGACGGCCAGCGTTTCGTAGACGGTCACGATCTCTTTGGCGCCGGGCTTCGGGGCGTTCAATACCCGTACCACACCCAGAGAAGAATCTTTGACGAGAAAATCTTTCAGCGTGGCGGCAGGAGGGACCGGCCGTCCGAAGGTGACGCACAAATAATGTTTGCGGATGGTGCGCTCCCGCAACGCATTGCCCAAAAAAACTTCCGCTTCGGGAGTTTTTGCCAGCAGAACCAAACCGCTGGTGCCGGTGTCCAACCGATGGCACAGGCGCGGCGGGTGAGCGGCATCCCAACGGCCGTCGCTGTATAATTTTTTTGC
>JBJEYG010000142.1:0-8340 GCA_051886555.1 Gemmiger sp. | reverse complement strand
AAAAGCAGCGCGGGTGCGGCGGCGCGGCTGCCGGTGGCCCGGGTGGCCAACATGGCCCAGACGGTGCGTTGGCTGAAAGAACAGAACATTTTCGTCTATTGTGCCGATATGGGCGGCGAAAGCCTGCGCCGTACGGATCTTTCCGGCCCGGTGGCGCTGGTGCTGGGCAGTGAGGGCAGCGGCGTGAGCGCGCTGGTCAAAAAGCTGTGCGACGGTGTGGTGAGCCTGGACATGGCCGCCCGCGACACCGGGGTGGACAGCTTCAATGTCTCGGTGGCGGCGGGAATTCTGATGTACGACATCATGAGCCGCCGCAGGAAAGAGTAACCGGAAACAGAATCGCAGACGCGGCTTTGCGCCGCAAGAGGAAGTAACAGCAATGCCAAGCAAACGTACAAATGACTCGGTCGACCGCATTCTGGAGGAGCTGAACCGCCGCCAGGCGGAGGACAGCATGCGCTCCGGCGCGACCGACCAGCAGGTCAACGATATTTTGAAAAGTCTGGGTATGGATGACGACGTCCGCTCCACGCCCGTGAATCCCAATACCATCCGGCTTGGCCCCATTTCACAGAATAGCCTGCCGGAGGTGGAGGTCGGCCCCGCCGGGGGCGGCTATGCTTTCAGCAATGACGCCGACCCGGACGCCATCATCCGTGAACTGGAACGCCAGCAGCAGGAGCTTGCCGGGCTGAGCGGTACGCCGGAGGATAACCGGCCCGCGCGGCCCGCAAAGCCTGCGCCCCGCGCCGAAACCGTGCTCCGCCCGGAAAAAACACCGGAACCCCGGCAGGAATCTGCGCCCTCGGCGCAGCCATCCCGGCCGTCGGCCGCCCCGGCGCAGCCGGCGGAGGATACCACCAACACCGGCGAGATCAAAAAATTCCTGCGCCAGGTGTCAGGTGACGGGCAGGATACCACCGTCATCCGCAAGCGTCAGGCGCAGTTTAAGGACTTTTTCGGCGAGTCCATCGCCGTTGTCCCGGACGAGAATGGAAAATTGCCGCCGGAGAAAAAGCCGCGCCGGCATTGGTTCGGTTCCCGCGCCCAGCAGGAAGGGGAGAGCGGCGAAAACACGGACGAATTTGTGCCCATCAATGTGTCCATGAGCCTGCCCAAGAAGGAAAAGCCCCAGCCGGAACCGCAGCCCGGGCCTGCGGAGGAACCGCCGGCGCGGGAGGAAGAGACCGCCGCGCCCGAGCGCACGGTATATACCGCGTCCGGCCACCGCGAAAAGCCCAAAAAAGGTTGGTTTGCAGGGTTGTTCGGCGGCAAACCGCAGGAGGAAAAAACGGAGCCGGAGGAGGACTTTTTCGATAACGGCGATTCGCTGCCTGAAGAAGACGCCGCGGAGCCCCGGCCCGAAAAATCGGCCATCCGCTGGGAAGAACCGGAAGAAAACGAAGCGCCGGTGCAGGTGTCGGACGATACGCTCAACACGCTGTCCTCCCTGTCCGCCATCAACAAGGCGATGGAAGCGGAACGCGCCGCCCGCCGCCGCGGCAGCCTGCCGGAACAGGAAGAACCGGCGCAGTCCGCACCCGTTACGCAGCCTGAGCCGGAGCGCCCGGCCAAGCCCACTGCCCGCAAAAAGCGGGATACCGTGGAATTCACACCCGGCAAAAAGCCTCGCGCCCCCAAAACGGAAGAGCAGCCCACCCGCGCCTATGAGCCGGTGGGGGAGCCGGTGATGAGCAGCGACGCTTCGCTGAAACCGAAACCTGAGCCGCAGCCGGAACCCCGGCCCGCGCCGGTTTCCGGGGATACCAGTGGCAGTTTCTCGGTGCACATGGAGGCGATTACGCCTGACATGCTGCGTACCCGCCGCCCGGCGCAGCCCCAACCAGAACCGCGCCCCGCGCAGGAACCGGAACAGAAGGCTTCCTATGCCGAGGAACGGGACGGCGCCGCAACCGCCGCGTTTGCCGCCCGGCTGGGTGACGAGGACGCTGCCCCCGATACGGCGCAGTTTGTCAACGGCATTGCACAGAATATTATTTCCGGCACGGCGCAGACGCCCCGTCAGCCCGGAAAATACGAGACGGCCGCCCATCTGCTGATTGACGGAGACGGCGAGGACGCGCTTCCCGAACAGGAACCGCGCCACAAAAAGGCGAAAAAACCGGCGCTGGGCGTCAAGCTGGGCGGAACCCCGGCGGATGAGGAAACGGAGAGTGGTACGCCCCCCTTTGAAGAGAGCGCTGCCGCCGCGCACCATGAACACGATTACGAAAAGACCGAGGATGCCCCTGCCGTGCATGCCGAGTTGGACAAAAAGGTGCTGCTGCACACAGTGGCGGCCATTGTGTCCGGCGCGGTGGCGCTGGTGCTGCTGTACCTGGGTACTGCGGCGGGCAGCAGAACCATCAGCCTGCCTGCGCCGCTGGATCCGCTGGTAGCTCCCGGTGCGCTGCTGGGCGTCTGCCTGGTGCTGTTGGCTGTGGCCTGCGGCGTTTGCTGGCAGACGATGGCGCTGGGGCTGCGCGGTCTGTTCACCTCGCCCACGGCGGATACCATGCCCGCGCTGGCCGGTACCGGCGCGCTGCTTCAACTGGCGGTATTCCTGCTCAAGCCGGAATGGTACGCTCCCAACAGCTACTTCCTGTTTGCCGGCCCTGCGGCGCTGGTGCTGTGCTTCAATGCCATCGGCAAGGCGCTGGATGCCCGCACCGTGCGCGACAGCTTTGATATCGTGAGCGCCGGTGTGGATCACGCCGCCGCTTATCGCCTGAAGGACGCCAGCGTGGTGCACACCGTCACCCGCGGTCTGGGCGAGTCCAAGCCCTGCGTGATGGTTAGCCGGCCCACGGTGTTGCTGAAAGGCTTTTTGACCGACAGTTATTCCCACCGCACCAGCGACAAGCTGCAGCAGCAGTCTGCCCGGCTGGTGGGCGTATGCGCGCTGGTGGCGCTGCTGTTCAACCTGCTGTGGACAAAAGACGCGGCCAAAGCGGTATCCGCCATGGCCGGGGTGCTGTGTCTGGCCGCGCCGCTGGCCGGTACGCTCATGTCGGCGCTGCCTGCGCAGCGTATGCAGCAAAGCGCCGCACGGGTGGGCGCCGTCATTCCCGGCTGGAAGGACATCCGTCAGCTCGGGCGTGCCAACGTGATCCAGGTCACCTCGCGGGACCTGTTCCCGGCGGGCTGCGTGGAACTGGGCGGTATCCGCACCATCCGCAAGGAGCGCATCGATATGGCCATCGTCTATGCGGCGTCCATCCTGGTCAAGGGCAGTGTGACGCTGCGCGATGTATTCCTGGGGATGCTGGGCGGCAACAGCAAACTGCTGCACCAGGTGGATGATCTGAAATCGCTGCCCGGCAAAGGCTTTGTGGCCTGGGTGGACGGCAGCCGTATGCTGGTGGGCAACCGCCGCCTGATGGAAGAGTACGGCGTGCAGACGCCCCCCATGGAATATGAGCAGCGCATGACCGGCAGTGCCAACCGCAAGGCCATCTATCTGGCGGCCTCGGGCAACCTGGTGGGCATGTTCATTGTCGGCTACGCCCGCGACGAGGACACCGCCCTGGTGCTGGAAAGCCTGCGCCGCCGGGGAATGTCGCTCATTGTGACCAGCGACGATTTTAACTGTGATGCCGCGCTCATTGAATCGGTCTATTCGCTGCCCGCCGGTACGGTGAAAGTGCTGACGGCGGAGGAGATGGACGCTCTGGCCCCGGCTACCGCCTGGCTGCCGGAGAGTGAAGGCTGTATGGTGCACCTGGGCAGCTTTGTCAGCTTCGTGGGCGGTATGCAGGCTGCGGCGGGCGCCGCCGAGGCCGAGCACCGTTCCAGCACGATGCTGGCTGCGTCGGTGCTGGTCAGCTGTCTGTTCAGCCTGATCGTCACCTTTACCGGCGGGATCGCCACACTGCCGCTGCCTGCCGTGGTACTGTACCAGGCAGCCTGGTGTGTGCTGGCGCTGTTTTTCCCGCTGATCCAGAAATACTGACACTACGGAAGGGGCGCTTGCCATGTACCGTGTCACCGATCATCAGATGAGCGTGTACGACTATATTCCGCCGTTCCACGGCGAACTTTCCCACAGCAACCGCTGGGTGCGCCTGGCTGCCGCCATCGACTGGGACGCCTTTGAGCGGGATTACAGTGCGCACTTTGCCCGCGGAGGCAAGGTGGCCATTCCGGCGCGCGTGGCTTACGGGAGCCTGATCATCCGGGCCGCTTACCATGTGTCCGACCGGGAAACGGTGCTTCTGGTGCGGGAAAGCCCTTATCTGCAATATTTCCTCGGGCAGGAAACCTTCTGCGATCAGGCGCCGTTTTCCGCCCGCAGCATGGAAAAATTCCGTACCCGTATTCCGCGCAAGCTGGTGAGCGAAGCGGTGCGTATGCTGCGTACCTTTGAGGCGGAGGAAACCGCCCCGGAAAGCTGACACCACATTCCCAACCGGCGCGCCCGCCAACCGTGCGACGCGCCGGGCTTTTTTCGGCTGAATTCACAAAGAAAAAGAGGTAATTTATGGAATTGATTCTCGACGCCCTGCTCGATGCCGCAGTGGACAGCGCCAAAATGCTGCCGTTCCTGTATCTGGCTTACCTGTTGATCGAGTGGCTGGAAACGCATCACGGTCAGTCCATTGAAAAGGCGCTGGCAGGCGGCGGCCGATGGGGGTTCGTGCCCGGCGCTTTGCTGGGCTGTGTGCCCCAGTGCGGATTTTCCGCTGTGGCGGCGAACCTGTACGCCAGCCGGGTCATTACGCCCGGCACCTTACTGGCGGTGTTCCTGGCCACCAGCGATGAGGCGGTGCCGCTGCTGGCTGCCGTGCCCGACCGCTGGAGCACGCTGCTGCTGCTGTTGGTGCTCAAGGTGATCCTGGGCCTGCTGGCAGGCTTTGCGCTGGATCTGGCGCTGGCAAAGTTCCTGCCGCGCTCGCTCCACGGCGGATATTCCGGCCATGCCGACGAGGTGGACTGCCATGAGGATCACGCGCCCCAGAGCAGCATTTTCCTGGCGGCGCTGCGCCATACACTGGAAATTTTTGTGTTCATTCTGCTGTTCAGCTTTGGCATTGGCGTACTGTTCGGCCTTGTGGGGGAGGAGAACGCCGCCATGCTGCTGCGCGATCTGGGTGTGTTCCAGCCGATGGTGGCGGCGTTGGTGGGCCTGGTACCCAACTGTGCGGCCAGCGTGCTGCTGACCCAGCTTTATCTGGAAGGCGGTATCACCTTCGGCAGTCTGTTCGCCGGCCTGAGCGCCGGCGCCGGCATTGGCCTGGCGGTGCTGTGGCGGGTCAATCCGTCCCGCAAGCAAAACTTCTTCCTGACAGTCCTGCTGTGGGCAGTGGGCGCTGCGGCGGGGATCGTGATGCAGTTCCTTGTTGTCTGATTACAAAAAGTGTGGGCACAGCCAAAAGGCTGTGCCCACACTTTTTACGGTTGCGGTTCCGAAGGACGCAGCATCAGTACCATGCCCTGACGGTCCCACCCGAATTCCGACGCCGCATACCCCTGCTCCAGCAGACGGGGCAGGCGCCGGTCGCTGAAGTGTACCCGGCGCACCGGTTCCTCCCACGGCGGCAGCGGCCGTGCGGAGAAGACCAGCATCGGGTCCGGCCCGTCGATGAGCCGCAGCGCCCGCAGCGAAAAGCCGCACGCCAGATACTGGGCGCAAAGCTCCTCCGCCGTGCCGGGCAGCACCGCCCACAGGTGGTATTTGGTGTAACGCTCCTGCGCCCAGGCCATCGCCACCGCCAGATACTGGCGTACCATCGGATAGTCCGGTACCAGACAGGGCGGAGTAAGTACCGCACCCTGACCGTCCGCCGCAAAGCCGGCAGCCCGCAGCGCCATGGAAAGCGGTGCGTCGCCCCACATGGGCAAAAGCGCATTTGCCGCCTGCAATTCACTGCCGCCGGCGTAATCGCCCAGTACCGCCCCCTGTTGCAGCAGTGCACGCAGCCCCGGCGCGTGGGACAACCCCGCCCCGCCGGTAAAACGCAGTACCGCCGTTTCATCTGCCGGGGTCAGCCTTCTCACATCAAAAATTTCGGTTTTCATCCCTGTCGCTTGTAAGATCATTCCTCAAACCCTCCGAACTCGGTAAATTTCACGGCCCTATTGTATTCCATGCGGGCAGGCCAAAGAACGCGAAACCGGCCGAAGGCGCAAAAAAATCCCGCGCATCAGGGGAGCAGGCCCGGATACGCGGGAAAATGATTTACGATCGTTATTTCTTGTTTTGCAGCACACCGCGCAGAGCGGCCAGAAGTTCGGTCTGGTATTCGGGGCCAAAGGTGCCATGCAAGAGCTTGGGCAGGGCTTCCTCCTGCAGGCGCTGCCAGCTTCCGCTTTCCTGCCCGGGAAGAATGGGCACAAACGCCACACCGTTGGCCGCAGCGGCCTGGGCGTCGCCCAACGCGTCGCCCACCATCATCACCTTGCGGCTCTCATACCCATTCGCCAGCATGGTGGCAATGCTGTTGGCCTTGCTGCCGACTTCCTGGCCAAAGATAATGTCGGTATGGCGGGCCAGACCGTAGCGCTGCCATTCGCTTTCGATGGCGGATTCGTTGGCGGCCGAAACCACCGCCACATCCGCCACCGCGTGCAGCTGGCGTAAGCTGGCTTCCACACCGGGGAACGGCTCAAAGGTGGGTTCCAGCGACTGGATGCGGCGATTGCAGGCGGTGTTCCACTCCTGCAGTTTGCGCAGCGTCACGCTGCCGGTGCGCAGCACCTCATGCTGCAGGCTTACGGTGCTCAGCTCGGGCGCGGTGCTTACCCAGGCGTCCACATCCTCGGCGCCGGGGACGTCCACACCAATGTTGCGCAGCCGTTCAAAGATCAGTACAACACTCTCAAATCGGGAAATGCCACGGGTGATGCTGTGCAGGTTGATGTCCTCCCAGTAATCGGTCACCTGGGCGGCGCAGTCCTCCAGCCCGAATACGCGGATCAGCTCCGGGCAAAGCACATTCATGTGCTTTACATATACCGTATCCATTACACAACCGTCGGAGTCCAGACATACCAGAAACTCACGGCGCTTGGTAAAATCTGCAAGAGTACTTGCCATTTTCCACACCTCTCCTCTTACCAAAATATCCCTGTTACCATATTACCAGCAGGGGCGCACTTTTTTCAAGCCCAAAATTGAACAGATGCAAAATAATGTCTAAATTTTACGAATCTGCGGCAACAGGGCTCAGCGCTTCACCGATGGGCATGTTGAGTACCAGGGAGGCGATGGAATCGGCTGGCGTGGGCTGCTTGTTGATGACCACCAGCTCGCTGCCGCGGAAATACCGGATCAGCCCCGCAGCTGGGTATACCACCAGGCTGGTACCGCCCACAATCAACAGATCGGCCGCCGCAATGGCCTTGACTGCGCCGGTGACGGTGGCATCGTCCAGCCCTTCTTCATACAGCACCACGTCCGGTTTGACAATGCCGCCGCATTCGGTGCATCGCGGCACGCCTTCGGAAGCGGCGATAAAGTCCACGCCGTAGAATTTGCCGCAGCGGGTACAGTAGTTGCGCAGCGTCGAGCCGTGCAGTTCATACACCCGTTTGCTGCCGGCAGCCTGGTGCAGCCCGTCGATGTTTTGTGTGACGACCGCTTTCAGCTTGCCCTCGCGCTCCAGCCGGGCAAGGCGAAGGTGGGCGGCATTGGGACGTGCGCCCTTCACAATCAGCTTATCCCGGTAAAAACGGTAAAATTCTTCGGTATTCTGAACAAAAAAGCTGTGGCTGAGAATGGTTTCGGGCGGATAGTCATAGTGTTGGTGGTACAGTCCGTCCACGCTGCGAAAATCGGGGATGCCGCTCTCGGTCGAGACGCCTGCACCGCCGAAAAAAACGATGTTGTTGCTTTTTGCGATGCGTTCTTCCAGTTCCGGTACCATAGCTGCCGCCTCCGTCTTTTCCTTTTTTTTCAATTCCGGTATAATATCACTATAACACTCTGACGCGGTTTTGCAAGGGAAAAGGGAGGATTTCGTATGCAGCAACTCACATGGCAGGACGTCTGGGCAGCCATACCGCCCCGCGGGCGGGAGTCCAACAAAGGCAGTTACGGCGCGGTGGTGGCCGCAGCCGGATCGCTGGCCTACCGGGGCGCGGCGGCATTAGCCTGCGAAGGGGCGCTTCGCACCGGCGCCGGGCTGGTGTATCTGATGGCTCCCGAGCCGGTGGTACAGCTGACGCTGACCCGCACGCCGGAATGCTGCGCACTGCCCTGTGAGCCTTCGCCCGGGGGATGCGCCGCCCCGGCGCAGGCGGCTGCCCATGCCGACAAACTGACCGCGAAGCGCTGTGTGCTGCTGGCCGGGCCGGGCCTTGGCACCGATGCGGGCGCACTGACCCAGGCGCTGCTGACCG
>JBJEYG010000141.1:13181-29612 GCA_051886555.1 Gemmiger sp. | reverse complement strand
TGCAGGAAACTGTAATGGCACCAATACCCAGCCACAGGCGTGGGGAAATCTGTTCATGAAACACCAAAAGAGCGATCAGCGAGGTGGCGACGATCTCGAAATTGTTGAGCAGCGACGCGTTGGCGGCGGTGGTCATGGACAAACCGGTCAGCAGACAAATTGGCGCGGCTATATCCAGAATAATCATGGCGATGGTGTAAGGCAGCTCTGCCCTGGAAAGCGGTTCTTCTTTCCGTTTGCGGCCCGTCAGAGCCTGCAATGCGCCCAGCCCCGCCATGCCAAGGCCGGCGCCAAGATAAAGAAACCCCGCCATCAGCGTGGAGGGCAGGTAGTCCAGCAGCAACTTGGAAAACGGTGAGTTAAGCGCGTAAAGCGAGGCGGCGAGAATCGCAAGAGCGATCCCCAATCTGCGATTGGAATCCACAGCATCATCTCCTCAAAGGATTGATTCCCGACAGCAGGTACGCTTTTATTGTAGCGTAAATGAAACCGGCAGGCAAGAAGGGTCAACCCATCGACGCCGGGATGGTGCGTGGAATCCGCAGCGCGGTAAAGGGCACAGAAGGTGGCAACCAGCTTGTAAAACTGCACAAAAAGCGGGGAAAAATCTATGACAGTATGCCATCTTGAAATATACAAAATCTTGTATTATACTAAAGCCAATCCGAGAGGAAATAAAAAAAGAGCCAACGGAAGTTGGTTTTTTCAAAGCCGTGAATATATTAAAAATAATATATTCAAAGAAGGGAACCCGTTTGGGCGGTTTGGGGCAGCAGAAAGGGGCTGTGCATTTCAGGGCGAAATGTGCTACACTAATTCCGGAATCAATATACAATACTCTGTATTTAAGGATGATGGAAATGGCAAGCTCTCATATGCTGCAAAAATCCGGTGTGGCAACGCTGGAGGTGGCCCAAATTCTGGCCGGACTGGAACCGGGGGAACGCATCCCCACAGTCACCGAGCTGAGCGCGCAATGCAATATGGCGCGCGGCAACATTCAAATTGCACTGAACAACCTCAAACAGTCCGGCTGCATTTATTTGGAGGCCCACGGCCAAAGCGGCACCATTGCAACGGAAATCAACTACCTTGCGCTGGCGAACTACTGCGGAAACACCAACCTGACCTGCGTCATGCCGCTGCCGTATTCTCTGCGGTATGAAGGGCTTGCCACCGGGCTGTACAGCGAGTTGAACCAGCACGGCATGAACGGCATCATCGCCTTTATGCGCGGTTCGGGTTACCGGGTGCAGTGCGTGGAGGAAAAGCGATTTCATCTGTGCGTGATGAGCCGGCTGGCGTATCAGCACTATATAAAGGAGGGGCGGGACTTGCAGCTGGTAGCAGCCTTTGGCCCGGAAAGTTACGTGAGCAGCCACCGCGTGTTTGTGCGGCCGGATTTTGACGGCAGATGGGCCGGCTGCCGCATCGGCATCGACCAGAATTCCGTCGACCAGGAGATGCTCACAAGGGCCTGCTTCAAGGACAAGGACGTGGAGCTGTTCCCGGTGATCTACAGCCAGCTGGTTCCCTTCCTTCGCAGCGGCATCATTGATGCGGGCGTGTGGAACGCCGATACCCTGCCGGAAGGGCTGAAGGCCTGGAGCGTGCCGGAACTGGAGCGGCAGGGGGCGGATACGGAAGCGGTTCTGGTCTGCCGCAAAACCGACAACGTCACAGCGCAGCTGGTCCGGCGGAGCATTTCCATCCAGAGCGTGGAAACGCTTCAACGGCAGGTACTGGAAAAATCCATGATCCCGCGCTACTGACCAAGGCAACGGAGAAGGTCTGTATCGGAAGATACGGATTCTTTTCTGAGAATAATATACAAAATTTTATATATTGAAAGGGGCACGCACAATGGATTTCACGACACGTCTGGACATTCTGAAAAATGCCGGAATGCTCACCGAGCAGGATCATGGGCGCATCTGCCAGGTGATCGACTACTTTGCCAGAGAGCAGGGCATTGAGCTGACTGAGGAGAACGCTTCCTCCATGATCACGCACCTGTGCGCCGCGCTGGGGCGCATTCAGCGAGGGGAGCCGGTGGAACCACTGGATGAGGATGTTTACGAGTCGACCAAGGAGGAACCCACCTTTGAACGGGCTTACGCCATCACGCAGGAATTGGTGACGCGGATTTTGCCCGATCTGCCGGAGCCGGAGCAGAAATTCCTGACCATGCACATTGGTGTAATTTTGGCTGCCCTGTAAGGGGCCGCCGTAATCTTATCAACCAAACACTGAAAGGAGATTCCCCATGAAAAAAATCGTAGTTGGCGGACAGATCGACAAGCAGAAGGTGTATGACACACTGGTGAAGGCGCTGAACGGTAAGGCCAGTGTGGAAATCAAGGATGACATCGCTGCGGCGATGGCCATCAAGACCGGGCAGGCCGATTACTACTTCGGCGCCTGCAAGACGGGCGGCGGCGGAGCGCTGGCCATGGCCATTGCGCTGCTGGGCATGCCCCAGTGCGGCACCGTGTCCATGCCCGGCAAGATGCTCAGCGAGCCGGAAATCGAGGCAATGGTCAAGTCGGGCAAGAAGGCCTTCGGCTTTACCGACCAGCACATTGAGGCGGTCGTGCCCATCATCGTCAAATATCTGGACCTGTAATGGTTTGATACACACTGTCAGGAGGAAGTTTTATGGAAACCGTACTTCGCTATATCATCATCGCGGCCATTGGCGCGCTGGCCTCTGTGCTGGCCAACACCGGCATCGCCGTTTTCAATGACGGTCTGCGTCCCGTTGTTCCCGAGTATCTGGAAGGCCGCATGGACCGCAAGGCCCTTGCCGCCACCAGCTTCGCCATCGGCTTTGGTCTGGTCATCGGCTACGGCCTGCCCACTTCCATTGCCGCCAGCATTATTCTGATCCACTGCATTCTGCTCACCACCGACATCATCGGCACCTTCTGCCCGGACGGTAGAAAGGGCATGATCATGTCCGCCGTCATCGGTGCGGTGTACGGTGTGGCACTGCTGTTCGGCCTGCAGGTCATCATTGATCTGTTCAACATGCTGCCGGTCAACTTCCTTGGCGCGCTGGGCCAGGTTTCCACCGGTATTACGCTGGCCTTCGCCATCTTCCCGGCGGTTACGGTTGCGCTTCAGTTTGGTGTTCCCAAAGGTATCTTCACCGCCGGCGTGACGTTGCTGGTCCGCCAGATCGTTGAGGTCTACGGCAAAATCGCCATTGACGCCGAACATACCATTTCCCTGAACAAGGACGGCATGGCGCTGCTGGCCGGCATGGTCATCATGCTCATCTTTGCGGCCCGCGATAAGGAGGGCGCCGGCCAGAACTCCAATGAAATGCTCACCCAGGTCTTTGCGGACAAGGTGCTGCGCATCCGCAAGTATATGCCGGTTCTGGCCGTCATGGGCGGTCTGCTGGCCGCTGGCACCAGCATGGCCATCATTGCCGGCGACCCTATCAGCCTCGGCCTGCTGGCGGAGGGTGACCGTGCCAACGCCGCCATCACCGCGCTGGCCCGCGCCATCGGCTTTGTCCCGCTGGTTGCCACCACCGCCATTACGACCGGCGTTTATGCGCCTGCCGGCATGACCTTCGTTTTCGTCATCGGCCTGTTCATCACCAATCCCCTCATCGCCTTCGTACTGGGCGCTGCCTGCATCTGCGTCGAGATCCTGCTGCTCAACGTCATCGCCAAAGGCCTGGACGCTTTCCCCGGTATCAAGCGCTGCGGCGACAACATCCGCACTGCCATGAGCTATGTCATTGACATCGCCCTGCTGATCGGCGGTATTCTGGCAGCGCAGGCCATCATGCCGACCACCGGCCTGTTCATCGTGGTAGCGTTCTGGTGCATCAACAAGTGCAGCAAAAAGCCGCTGGTTTCCATGGCTGTCGGCCCTCTGGGCGCCATTCTGGTGGGCCTTATCGCCAACGTGCTGTACCTGCTCACCCTGTATGTGCCTGCCGCCTGATAAGGAGAACCACCCATGAAATTACCTGAAACAATCATCTATGCCCATGAGCATACCACAATTGACCTGTCCGGCCCCAAGAAGAACCCGGATTGCCGTCTGGATGATTTTGAGGCGACTGTTTCGGAGTTCAAGCGTCTGGCCCGTCACGGCGTGAGCCGCATCGTGGACCAGACCAACCGGGGAATGGGCCGCGACGTGGCATACACCTGCCGTGTGGCCGAGGCCGCGGGGCTGACCATCCCCCACGCCACCGGCTGGTACAAGGAGCCGTTCCTGCCCAAGGAGTGTTATGAACTGGATGAGAAAGCCCTGTGTGACATTATGGTCCGGGAGCTGACCCAGGGTATTGCGAACACCGGAGTGCGGGCGAGCATCATCGGGGAAATCGGCACCTCCAAGGACATCACAGACCCGGAAGCGAAGATTTTCCGCGCTGCCTCGATGGCCCACGCCGAGACCGGCGCGCCCATCTGCACCCACACCACCCTTGGCACCCGCGGACAGGAGCAGCTGGACATTTTCAAACAGTACCATGTGGATCTGAGCCGTGTGGTGCTCAGCCACATCGATCTGTCCGCCGACCTGGACTATATGCGGCGGCTGCTGGACCAGGGGGTCAACATCGCCTTTGACACGGTGGGAAAAAACAACTATCAGCCCGACGGGGACAGGGCGCGCTGGCTGGCTCAGCTGTGCCGCGAGGGCTACGCCGACCAGATCGTTATGAGCGTGGACATCACCCGGAAAAGCCATTTCGCCGCCAACGGCGGCATCGGCTACGAGTATCTGCTGGAAACCTTTGCCCCCCTGGCGGCGCAGGCCGGCGTGACCGATGGGGATTTCCAGAAGCTGCTGCATGACAACGCGGCCCGCATTTATTCCTATCAGTAAGGAGGCATGACTATGAAAACATATCCGCTGCACTCCATTTCTCTGGAGCAGGCCAAGGCCCTGCAATTCAAGGTCATCGACGCCGTGACCCGGAATCTCAGCGGGGAAGAGGTGCTGAATCTGGGAGACCTGGGCGTGGTGATGGGGCTGAACAAGCCCCGCTGCACCCTGCGTGTGGAGCGCGTGTTCGCAGACACCTTTGACGCGCAGTCGGCGCTGCTGGTGCGCGGCGCGGGAACCGGCGCCATCCGCTGGGCGCTGTGCTCCTTCATGAAACCGGGGGATGCCCTGCTGGTGCACACCTCCCCGGTGTATCCCACCACGCAGGTCACGGTGGATACCATGGGCCTGCGGCTCATTCGGGCGGACTACAATGATTTGGACGCGCTGAAGGCGGTCTGTGCCGCCCACGCCGGGGAGATCCGCGGTGCGCTGGTACAGCTGACCCGCCAGAAACCCGAGGACAGCTACGACTACAAGCAGGTCATCGCCACGATCAAGGCCTGCCTGCCCGACGCCCCCATTGTTACCGATGACAACTACGCCGCGCTGAAGGTGGACGCCATCGGCTGCCAGGCCGGGGCGGACCTTTCCACCTTCTCCTGCTTCAAGATCCTTGGCCCGGAGGGCGCGGGTGCCATCGTGGGCCGGCAGGAACTGATCGACCGCATTTACAAAATGCAGTATTCCGGCGGCAGCCAGGTGCAGGGGCATGAGGCCATGGAGGCGCTGCGGGGTCTGGTGTACGCGCCGGTGGCGCTGGCCGTCCAGAGCGAGGTCAACGAGGAACTGGTGCGCCGCCTGAATGACGGGGAGGTCCCCGGTGTGAAGAACGCGTTCTTGGCCAACGCCCAGAGTAAGGTGCTGCTGGTGGAATTTGAGCAGGAGATCGCCGCCCAGGTGCTGGCGGCCGCGCCCAAGTACGGCGCCGCGCCCCACCCGGTTGGCAGCGAGAGCAAGTATGAGTTCGCGCCTATGATCTACCGCGTCAGCGGCACCTTCCGGGCGCAGGACCCAGCCATCGAAAAGCGGATGATCCGCATCAACCCCATGCGCAGCGGCCCGGATACCATTTTGCGCATCCTGAAAAGCTGCATGGCGGAAGTACAGGCGCAGTGAGCCGGAAAAGGAGGAAAGCCTTGTGTTTTTACAAGCAGTCATGCAGCGCAATGCGCCGCTGGTGCGGCTGGCCTTTCAGTGGCAGCAGCAGGGCGTGATCCTGCCGGACACTTACCTGTTGGACTACGACGCCATTGTGGAAAATGCGCGGCAGATCAAGGCGGAGGCCGACCGCTGCGGCGTCAAGCTGTTCTTCATGCTCAAGCAGATCGGACGCAACCCGCTGATCGCCAAAGCCCTGGCCGAAATGGGCTATGCCGGCGCGGTGTGTGTGGATTTTAACGAGGCGCTGACCATGATCCGCAACAATGTGCCCATCGGCAACGTGGGCCATCTGGTGCAGGTGCCCCGCGCCGCACTGGAAACCATCCTGAAAGCCCGGCCCACCATCGTCACGGTGTATTCGCTGGAAAAGGCCCGTGAGATCAGCGAGGTGTGCAGCCGTCTGGGACTGGAGCAACCGCTGATGCTGCGGGTGCTGGGCAAAAACGACCGGCTGTATCCCGGCCAGTACGGCGGTTTCTCCCTGGAGGAGCTGACCGACGCGGCTGAACAGATCGAGTCCATGCCCGGTGTGCGGGTGGGCGGCGTGTGCAGCTTCCCCTGTTTCCTGTACGAGGAATCAGCGGGGGACATTTGCCCCACGCCCAACCTGACCACCGTACAGACCGCCGCCGACTTGCTGCGGCAGGCGGGGTATCGGGATCTGATGCTCAACACGCCCAGCGCCACCTGTGTGCGCTCGGTGCCGATGATCGCGGCGGCAGGGGGCACCCATGGCGAGCCGGGCCACGGCCTGACCGGTACCACCCCCTACCACGCGGCCCACGCGGACGCGCCGGAAAGGCCCGCCTATGTGTATGTGTCGGAAATCAGCCACAATCTGAAGGAACGTTCCTACTGCTACGGCGGCGGCTTTTACCGCCGTGGCCACCTGCAAAACGCGCTGGTGGGCACCTGCCCGGAGGACGCCCGTGTGGTGGCTGTGACGCCCCCCGACGCCGAAAGCATTGATTATCATTTTGAATTACAGCGCAACTGCCCGGTTTCGGCAGGGGTGGTCATGGCGTTCCGCACCCAGTTCTTTGTGACCCGCAGCCAGGTAGCGGTGGTTCGCGGCCTTTCCTGCGGAAAGCCGGAGCTGGCCGGGCTTTACTCGGCGCTGGGCCAGCCGCTGGACAGTGGGAAGAAAGGTTGAACCGAATGGGAAAATTTGTCATCATTGTTCTGGACGGGTTTGGCGTGGGCGCTATGGCGGATGTGCCGCAGGTGCGCCCCAGCGACGAGGGCGCCAACACCTGCATTCATATCTTTGAGCGCACACCGGGCCTTGCGCTGCCCAATCTGGCAGGCATGGGTCTCGCCAACATCGTGGGCCGGGAATTCCCCGGCCTGCCCTTCAGCAAAAACGCTACCTATGGCCGGGCGGAGCTGACCCACGACGGAGCGGATACCTTTTTCGGCCATCAGGAGATCATGGGTACCCGGCCTGCCAAGCCCTTTGGGGAACCGATCCGCAACAAAATCGACCTGATCGCAAAAACCCTCACCGAAGGGGGCTATCAGGTGCGGTTCCATGAGGGGACCGGCGGGAACCGGCTGCTCATTGTCAACGAAGCCTGCACCGTCGCCGACAATGTGGAGTGCGACCCCGGCCAGGCTTTCAACGTGACCGCCGCACTGGACGATCTGCCCTTTGAGGAGGAGCTGAAGATCGGCCGCCTGGTGCGCAGCGTTTCGGTGGTGCCCCGCGTCATCACCTTTGGCGGCAGAGGGGTACATCTGCAAAACCTGCTGGATGCCATCGAGGAGCACGGCGACTTCATCGGCGTCAATGCCCCCGCCAGCGGCGTGTACAACCGCGACTACCATTGCATCCACATGGGCTACGGCGTGGATCCGGAGGTACAGGTACCCACCATTCTGGGCAAAACCGGGCTGCCGGTGTTCCTGCTGGGCAAAGTGGCGGACGTGGTCACCAACCATTACGGCACCAGCATTCCCATGGTGGACACCGGTCATGTGCTGGAACGCACGCTGGAGCTGGTGAACAGCCAGAAAACCGCCTTCATCTGCACCAACGTGCAGGAAACCGACCTTTGCGGCCACCGGGAAAACGTGGAGGCCTACGCGGGCCGCCTGCGGGTGGCAGACGAGTGGATCGGCAAAATCCGCGCCGCCCTCGGCCCCGAGGATATTCTGGTGGTGATGGCGGACCACGGCAACGACCCCACCATCGGCCACCCACACCATACCCGCGAGATGGTGCCGCTGATGATCCACGGCGCCCGCTCCACCCCCAAAAACATCGGCGTGCGCAGGACTCTCAGCGATGTGGGGGCTACTGCGGCGGACTACTTCGGCAGCCCTGCACCCCAAAACGGCGAGAGCTTTCTGCCGCTGCTGATGCATTGACCATTGGGAGGAACGCTGTATGAAAATCATTCGTGCAAAAGACTATCTGGATATGTCACGCAAGGCGGCGAACATCATCTCTGCACAGGTCATTATGAAACCGGACTGTGTGCTGGGTCTGGCCACCGGCGGAACACCGGTGGGAACCTACCGCCAGCTGGTGGAATGGTACGACAAGGGCGATCTGGATTTTAGTGAGGTTTCCACGGTGAATCTGGACGAATACCGGGGCCTGCCCAGAGAGAACGACCAGAGCTACTGGTATTTCATGAACGAAAACCTGTTCCGCAAGGTCAATGTCGACCCCGCCCGCATCCATCTTCCGGACGGCACCAACTTGGACAGCGAGGGAGAGTGCAAACGCTACGACCAGGTGATCTGCCGGCTTGGCGGCATCGATCTGCAGCTGCTGGGGATTGGCCCCAACGGACATATCGGTTTCAACGAGCCGGGCGCAGCTTTTGAGCTGGAAACCCACTGTGTGGATCTGACCGAGGAAACCATCGAGGCCAACAAGCGGTTTTTCGCCAGCCGCGAGCAGGTGCCCCGGCAGGCCTACACCATGGGCATCAAGAGCATCATGCAGGCCCGCAAGATCCTTGTGGTGGCCAATGGCGCAGGCAAGGCCCGCGCCGTGCGGGAGGCCGTTGCCGGCCCGGTGACGCCGAAATGCCCCGCCTCCATTTTGCAGATCCACCCGGACTGCACGCTGGTGGCTGACGAGGAAGCGCTTTCCCTGCTGTAAAAAGGCGTGTTTCTGACGAAACATTTTCAAAACCATCCCAGCCCGACATCAGCTCAGCGCCGCGCGCAGCGGTCATCCGGTGGGTGTGGACTCCGGCAAGAGCGGCAAATTTTAAGTCATGCAAAAAAATCCCGGACTTTTTGTGAAGTCCGGGATTTTTTGCCGAAAAAGGAAATACATTGGGGATTTGGCGGTATAGGACCCTGTTGGCGCACCGTGATTATACTGGTATAATAAAAGAATACAGTGGAAAAGCAAGACCGATCGGCCGGCGCAAGGCGCGGGAAAAGGGGAGAAACCATGAATTTTTTCACAGAACGCTTGGAGATCCGTCCTTTTACAAAGGAGGATGCGGATGCGGTGTATGCCTTTTGTTCGCTGCCGGAGGTGATGGGCCTTTCCGGAATGGGGCAGCACATACTTCACTGGAACAAACGCAGCGCGAACTGGGGCGCTGGATGCGGACGGGCTGCAAGCATGCCATGGTATTGCGGGAGACCGGGCAGGTGATCGGGGAGATTTCTGTCAAACCGGACAGCGAGGAGCAGCGCGAGGATACCCGTGAGCTGGGCTGCGCTTTGCACCCGGCGTATCAGCACAAAGGATATATGACCGAGGCGATGCAGGGCGCTCTGGGGTGGCTGCAAAAGGCCGGCATCCGCTATGTGTGGGCATGCTGCTTTGTGGAGAATGCGCCGTCCCGGGCGCTGATCGAACGGTGCGGCTTTGCGTTTCGGCGGCAGGGGAGTTATACGGTGAAAACCATCGGCGAACGGCATCAGTCGCTGGAATACTGCATGGAGCTGCCCTGCGCCGAACCGGGCACAGCAAAAAACACACAAAAATAACCCTGAAGCCCCAAAAAGTTCGGCCGCGATTTCCAACCCACATTGCCGAACTTTGGGGGCGCGGCGATCATTGCCGGCTGCTCCATTTTTTATACCAACGCATCCCCAGAATATAGCAGGCGGCGAATACGGCGATCACGGCGGCGGCAATCCCGTAGCGCTGTTCCCCCAGCGCACTGCCGCTGAGCGCGGTGAGCAGAATCGCCGGGAACCGCCCGGCAAAGCAGGTGAAAACCCAGGATTTCAGCGGAATGCAGGTCAGCCCGGCCAGGTAGGTCACCACATCCTTGGGGGTGCCGGGAATCAGGAAGATAAAGAAAAAGAGCGACTGCGCCCTGGTGGGGTCCTGCAAAAAGGCAAACTGATCGATTTTTTCCTGGGTCAGAAACAGCTGCACCAACCGCATGCCGAACTTGCGTACCAGCAGAAAAACGATGGTGCTGCCGATGGTCATGGTGGCGTCGCACAAAAGCGCGCCGGGCAGGACGCCGAACAGGTAGCCGGCGGCGATCTCAAAGGGGGCGCCCGGGATCACCGCGATCACGACCTGCGCGATGTTCAGTATGCTGAACAGCAGCGGCGCCCAGGCGCCGGCGTTGGCAATGGTTTCTTCCAGCAGCGCCGGATCGGATATCAGTGCCGACAGCGGCTGCCAGAATAGGATGACCAGCACGGCCAGCAGCACGGCAAGACCGCCCAGTACAAAATAACGGATTCGTTTCATATCGTTTCCCTTTCCACGGTACCGGTACACAAACCGGGCTTTCTGCATTCTGATTTTATTTTCTTATTATACCGCGTTTTATGCCGGCGAATCAATGCCGGCAGGCCCCGGCGGGCGGAGCGTGAAAACCGGACGCCGGGGAAAAAAGCGCGCGCCGGGATCCCGCAGGCGTAAAACCTGCGTTTGGTTGTGGAA
Source organism: Gemmiger sp. (assembly GCA_051886555.1). GTDB lineage: Bacteria > Bacillota > Clostridia > Oscillospirales > Ruminococcaceae > Gemmiger. The sequence continues at coordinate 18,709 of JBJEYG010000141.1, read as the reverse complement.
ACATTTTTGTGCACAATCGCCTTTGCGAACGGCAGAAAAATCCGGTATACTAATCCATGTACAGCGTGTAGCGTAACTGCGTAAATCCGGTTGCGTTGCACGCTGTTTTTATTTTTGTGGAGGTATATCAGAATATGGAACAAAAATCGAACGCCTTTCTGGAAACGGAATCCGTCGGTAAGCTGATGCGGAGCTATGCGGTCCCCTGCATTATTTCGCTTCTGGTGGCGGCGCTGTACAACATTGTTGACCAGATCTTCATCGCAAATGCGGATTACCTGGGTTCTTACGGCAACGCGGCCAATACGGTTGTATTCCCGCTCACCGTGGTTGCGCTGGCCATTGCGGTCATGATCGGCGACGGCTGCTGCGCTTACGTCAGCATCTGCCTGGGCGCCAACGAAAAAGAGAGCGCCCACAAAAGCATTGGCAGTGCGGTGGTACTGTGCGTGGCGGCCAGCGTCCTTGTCACCGCCGTCTACCTGATTTTCCGGGACCAGATCATCACTGCGTTTGGCGGACGTGTCAACGCCGAGACTTTCGCCCATTCCAGGGAGTATTTCTTCTGGATCACGCTGGGCATTCCCTTTTATATGTTCGGCCAGGCAATGAATCCCATCATTCGCTCCGACGGCAGCCCCAAGTTTGCCATGGCGGCAACGCTGGGCGGCGCCGCGGCCAACATCGTGCTGGACCCCATCCTGATCTTTGTGTTCCGATGGGGCATGATGGGCGCGGCCGTGGCCACGGTTATCGGCCAGGTGCTCACGGCGGTGCTGTCGGTATGGTACCTGTGCCACATGAAAGCCGTGCGCCTGACCCGCGCGAGCTTCGGCGTGCATTTCCGCCTGGCGGCCAAGTACCTGCCGTTGGGCATCTGCAGCTTTTTGTCGCAGATCTCGCTGGTGGCAGCGATGGCGGCCGTCAACAACATGCTGCGCAAATACAGCGCGCTGGACCCCATCTTCAGCCAGGAAGCATATGCCCAGATCCCCATGGCTGTGGTCGGCATCGTCATGAAATTCTTCCAGATTGTCATCTCCATCGCCGTGGGCATGGCGGCCGGCTGCATTCCCATTGTGGGCTATAACATCGGCGCGGGCCGCAAAGACCGCGCGGCCGATTTGTTCACGCTGCTGCTGAAGGCGGAGGCGCTGGTCGGCATTGTGGCGCTGCTCATTGTGGAACTGTTCCCCCGCCAGATGATCGCGCTGTTCGGTGCGGCCAACGAAAGCGTCTACTACACCCAGTTCGCCGTGCGCTCCTTCCGCATTTACCTATGCCTGCTGCCGCTGGCTACCGTCAACAAGGCTACGTTTATCTATCTGCAGAGCCTGGGACGCGCGGGCCTGTCCACCATGCTGTCCCTGGTGCGCGAGGTGGTATTCGGTGTGGGCTTCGCGCTGATTCTGCCCAGGTTTTTCGGCCTGGACGGTGTGCTCTACTCCATGCCGGTGTCCGACCTGCTGACCTTCCTGATCTCGGTGGTTGTGATCCGTTACGCATACCGCACACTGCGGGAGTAATCGGAAATCCATTGCCAATTTTCCCAATCCGTTGTATGATAATAACGCCCTTGTCCACGCGCAGCGCCGGGCAGGGGCGTTATTTGTCACAAATCAGTCAATGAGGTGGAAACGATGCAGGACACGAAAAACGGCGCAAGCCTGTTCGAGTACAAAGGCCTGCCGCCCGCAGCCCAGATGATCCCGCTGGGGCTGCAGCATGTGGTGGCGGCTGTGGTGGGCGTCATCACGCCGGCCATTATTATTGCGGGGGTCTGCGGGTTGGACGCCGCCCAAAAAACGACGCTTATCCAGGCGTCGCTGATCATGACGGCGGTGGCTACGCTGCTGCAGTTGTTCCCGGTATTCGGCCGCATCGGCGCGGGGCTGCCGGTCATCATGGGCACCAGCTTTGCCTATGTGCCCACCCTGACCGCCATTGGCGTCGAGTTCGGATTTTCCACCATTCTGGGCGCCGAGATCGTGGGCGGTTGTGTTGCCGTTGTGTTCGGTATTTTCGTCAAACAGATCCGTCGCTTTTTCCCGCCGCTGGTCACCGGTACCGTCATTTTCACCATCGGCCTGTCCCTGTATCCCACCGCCGTGCGCTACATGGCGGGCGGCAGCGGCAGCGCGGAGTTCGGCAGCGCCAAAAACTGGGCGGTGGCGCTCATCACCTTTGCGGTGGTGGTAGCGCTCAACAACTTTACCAAAGGCATCTGGAAGCTGGGCGCGCTGCTGTTCGGCATGATCGCCGGCTATCTGGTGGCATTGTGTATGGGAATGGTGGATTTTTCCGGCGTGGGTTCGGCGGGCTGGTTTGCGCTGCCCCGCATTCTGCCTTTTGAGATCCATTTTGTCCCTTCCGCCTGCGCGTCGCTGGCCATCGTCTACGTGGTCAACTCGGTGCAGACCATCGGCGACCTGTCCTCCACCACCATGGGCGGTATGGACCGGATGCCCACGGATACCGAGCTGTCCGGCGGCATTGTCGCCCAGGGTCTTACCAGCGTGCTGGGAGCCTTTGTGGGCGGTTTGCCTACCGCTTCCTACAGCCAGAATGTGGGCATCGTCACTGTCAACAAGGTGATCAACCGGTCGGTGTTCGCTTTTGCCGCCGCGGTGCTGATGGCTGCGGGTCTGGTGCCCAAATTCTCCGCGCTGCTCACCACCATTCCCCAGTGCGTCATTGGCGGCGCTACCATCTCGGTATTCGCCACCATCACCATGACCGGCATCCGCATGATTACGCAGGATGGCTTCACCGCCCGTGATTCCACGGTGGTGGGCCTGTCGGTGGCGCTGGGGGTGGGCATTACCCAGGTGTCCGGCTGCCTGGCCGGCCCCGGTTTCCCCGCCTGGGTGGAGACGGTGTTCGGCTCCTCCTCCGTTGTGGTGGCCACTATCATGGCCATTCTGCTGAATCAGATCCTGCCCAAAACCGGTGCGCAATCCCAAAACGCCCGGTCTTGATAGATGAAAAAAGGAGTGTAGTCCCATGAACCATACTGCTGTGCATACCGAAAACGCCCCCGCCGCCATCGGCCCCTACTCCCAGGCGGTACGCGCGGGCAACACCATTTATGTGTCCGGCCAGCTGCCCATCCTGCCGGCCACCGGCGCCTTTGCCGGCGAGGACATCCGTACCCAGACCCGCCAGAGCCTGACCAACATTTCCAACATTCTCAAGGCTGCCGGCGCGGATATGAGCAACGTGGTCAAAACCACCGTTATGCTCAAGAACATTGCGGATTTTGCCGCCATGAACGAGGTGTACGCCGAGTTCTTCAGCGAGCCGTACCCCGCACGGGCCGCCTACCAGGTGGGCTGCCTGCCCAAGGACGCGCTGCTGGAAGTGGAGTGCGTGGCCGTGCTGTAAAAGCGCGGATCTTTCCGGAACAAAACGAAAGGCCCGGCGCGGGAAGTCCTCGCGCCGGGCCTTGGTGGTTTATTCGAATTTTGCCGGATTTTGCCGGATGTAGTCCATCAGGCGGGCAAAGGTTTCGTCGCTCAGATCGTGCTCCATTTTGCAGGCATCCCTGGCGGCGACCGCTTCGCTTACACCGATGCTGACCAGAAACCGGGAAAGCTCCTTATGACGGCCGTAAATGCGCTGTGCAATGGCAAGCCCCGGTTCCTCCAGCGTAATGTACCCGTTGGCGTCCATTGAAATATAGCCGTTCTGGCGCAGGTTCTTCATTGCCACGCTGACGCTGGGTTTGGAAAAGCCCATCTCCGTGGCGATATCGATGGACCGAACCTCACCCTTGCGCTCCTGGATCATCAGGATCTTTTCGAGGTAGTCCTCGGCCGATTCGTGGATATTCATAACTGCTGCCTGCCTGTCCGTGAAAAAAGTCCATGGTATCCCATGTCAATATAACATTAACACAATTCGCTGCAAGACGCAAGCATCGGGGCGCTTTACGCGGCAGGCGGGGCATGGTATGATAACAAAAACCACAAACCGAATTTCCCGGAAAATCAAAAGAAAGGAATCGCTGTATGAAACTGATCTTTGTTCGCCATGGCGACCCGGATTATGCCCACGACAGCCTGACCGCCCAGGGCCGGGCCGAGGCTGCCGCGCTCAACCGGCGCGTCGCGGGATGGACGCCCTTCGATGCCTATGTGTCGCCGCTGGGCCGCGCGCAGGAGACAGCCCGCCGTGCGTTGGAAGGCCGGCCGGAGACGCCCTGCACGCTGCCCTGGCTGCATGAATTCCGCGGCCGGCTGGAGGACGGGCGCATCTGCTGGGATCTGCCGCCCACCGTCTATGCGGCCGATGCGGCACTGGTCGACCCGCTGGGTTGGCAGGAGGCATCCACCTACCGCGGCACAAACGTTGCCGCCGTGCACGCCGAGACGGTGGAAGGGCTGGATACGCTTCTGGCAGGCTACGGCTACCGGCGGCAGGGGCGGCTGTACCGCACCGGGCCGGACACCCGCTCCGGCGCGGTGGCGGTGCTGTTCTGCCATATGGCCATCACGCTGGATTGCCTGTCCCATCTTTTGAACTGCGCGGCGCCGGTGCTGTGGCAGCAGACTTTTCTGCCGCCCGCTTCCGTCACCGTGCTGGGCACGGAGGAACACGAGCCGGGCGTGGCTCAGTGGCGCGCCCAGTGTTTGGGTGACGTGTGCCATCTGGCCCGGGACGGGGTGGAGACCTCCGCTTCCGGCTATTTTACCGATCTGTTCCAAGGGTAAGCGCGTCTTTTCACGGCGGCCGTCCCCGCTTTTGCAAGGTCTGACAACAGACCCGGAGAAAGCGGGGACGGCCGCTCCTTTTTGCCCGAAAACCGGCCCAAACAGAAAAAAGAGAGCGGGGACGGGCGATAAAAACTTTTTGTTCCACCGACAAATTCCAGCCGTGCTCGCACCGGACGGCCCCTATAATCGAACCTGCAAGCGAGAAAAGCAGACGGAAAGGGGCGATGCGGTATGCGAACGGAAAAATACGACGCGGGCGGACGGCTACATAAGCTGTACCGGGGTCCGCGGCAGCCCGGCGCGCCCTGAATGCAGGGGGGACGCTGATTTGCGCAACGCATGGAATCGAAGGGGGAACAAAGATGAAGCGAAAAATCCTTTCCTTGCTGGTAGCGGCGTCGATGGCCGTCAACCTGGTACCGCTGGCAGCGCTGGCGGAGGAAGCGCCGGAAGAAGCCCAACCGGCCGCACAAACCGAACCGGCCCCGGCCGAGGAACAACCGCAGGCTGCCGTGCAACCGGACGAGGGCGCCGCGGAACAACAACCCGCCGAAGCTGCGGCCGACCCGACGCCGGCGGAAAGCCCTGCGGCGACGGAACCGCAACCGCCCGCGCAGGGCGCTACGGATGAAACGGAACCGGTAGAGACACCGGGCAGCGTACCGGCTGCCCAGCAGCCGGAGGACAACACGGCCAACCGTCAGCCCGGCAAACCCGGGGAGAAACCGGTGGATCCGGACTGCCCGCCCACCGAGAAGCCGGTGGATCCGGACTGCCCGCCCACCGAGAAGCCGGTGGATCCGGACTGCCCGC
>JBJEYG010000141.1:0-13081 GCA_051886555.1 Gemmiger sp. | reverse complement strand
CCACCGAGAAGCCGGAGGACCCGGAGAAACCCGAGGATCCCGGCAAACCGACCGAACGTCCCGATCCGGATGAGGACAAGGACCGGTATGCCAACACCTATCGTTTTTGGGTGGAAGGGGAACTGTACGACACCCAAAAGGTAAAGAGCTGCGGCATTCTGGAGCGACCGGAGGACCCGACCTGCGAGGATGGGTGCTGGGAGTTTGAATGCTGGCTGACGGATGACGGGGAGCCGTTTGACGGCTTCGGGGAGATCGGCAAGCTGACGGAGAATGCCACCATCGATCTGACGGCCAAGGTCAGCTATCACTGCTTCACCGTGTCCTACCGATACAATGAGGACTGCATTGTACCGGAGGGAGCGCCCGCTCTGCCGGACAGTGCGCAGGCCCGCGCCGGCGATACCGTGCAGGTGGCCGCTGTGCCTTCGCTGCAGGGGTATGTCTTCACCGGTTGGTGCCCGGAGCCGGATGTGACCGTCACCGACGGCAGCTTTACCATGCCCTGCAGTGATGTCTGCTTTACCGGCTGCTGGATGCCTGCCGGGGATACCGCCTATCAGGTACTGCACTACCTGCAGGATCTGGACAGCACCGGCGCACCGGCGGACACCTACACGCTGGCAGATACGGATTACCTGACGGGCACGACCGGCACAACCGCAGCGTATTCTGCCAACAGCTACGACGGCTGGAACTACAGTTCCGCCCAGACGACCTGGGAGGATTCCGATACCGCAGCTTCCGGCAGCGTTCTTCCCATTGCAGCAAATGGTTCGCTGGTACTGCGTCTGTATTACACCCGCGCGACCGGCGGCCTGATCCTGGCCAAAAACGCCAACCTGAGCGGCGACTATACGTTCGGCATTTATACCCGCAGCGGCACCCAGTACACCCAGGTGCGCACGGTGTCGGTAGCGGCGGGCAGCAACAGCGGCGCGATCAGCCTGGCAACCGGCGTCTACTTTATCCGTGAGCTTTCGCCCGACCGGTCGGGGTATACGCTTTCCACCACCTGGCAGGTGAACGGTCAGTCCACCAGCCCTAACAGTGACGGTTATGTGTCGGCTGTGGTCATTGCCACCGGCGATGTGCGGGTGGCGGCTACCGACATTTACACTGCCAAGACCACCCCGACGCCTACCCCGGAGAAAAGCGAACATCCCGAGATCGCTGACCTGATCCAGAACGGCACCTGGGGCAAACCCACCATCCAGCAGACCTCTACCACGACCACAACGGTCACCCGCGTGCCGCAGACCGGGGACGAAGCGCCGGTGCAGACAACCATGCTGACCGCAGCGGGTGCGGCGCTCGGCCTGCTGCTCTGCTTCGGGCTGCGCCGCCGTAAAAAGGCGCAATAAATCCGGCAATGTGTTTGAATCCGCCGCCTGTTTTTTGGGCAGCATGACCGTACCGTTTCTGGTATAATATTTTTTGTGAAACGCAGCGGAACCGCTGTGTGGAAATCAAAATACGCGCGGAACTCCGTGCAGGGAAGGACAGATTTCCTATGGGCCAGCAACGAAACCTGCCGCATATCGGCATGCGCAATCTGAAAACGGCCACAGCCGCCGCGCTCTGCGCCTTTGTTTACGTCCTGCTGGACCGAAACCCTGCCTTCGCCTGCATTGGCGTCATTTTCGGCATGGGCAGCGACATGCAGAATTCCCGCCTGAACGGCGGCAACCGTCTGTTCGGCACGCTGATCGGCGGTCTGCTCAGCATTGTGCTGTTCCGCATTTATCTGCTGTTTTACCCCGAGGGCGGGCATACCATGCTGCTGGTTGCTCTGCTGTTCGTGGGCGTGATTCTGTTGATTTTGCTGTGTCAGCGTTTTTGGGTGGGCGGTGTACAGCCCGGCGGTGTGGTTTTGTGCATCGTTCTGTTCAGTACGCCGGTGGACACCTATGTCAGCTATGCACTCAACCGTATTTTTGACACCGCCGTGGGTGTGATTGTGGCGTTGCTGTTCAACGCCGTTTTCTCCCGCGAGCGGGTATTGGGCTGGTGCAGGGCAATCCGCAGGCTGCTGCCCCAAAAGCATGACCCGCAATAAACTCCTGACAGGAAAGGGCGGTCCCCGCCGCGGAGGGGCCGCCCTTTTTATGTTTTCCATGATAGCTAAAAACTAAAATTTTGAATAAAACAAATATTTTACAAATCAAAGAAAACTGGTATACTGAAAGAAAAGAGGCTTGGGAGGGTCGTATATGACGTTGAACCAGCTGCAATACTTTTTGGTCACGGCGCGGGAGCTGCACTTCGGCCGGGCGGCGCGGGAACTGAATCTGGCACAGCCCAGCCTGAGCCGCGCTCTGGCCAATCTGGAGGAAGAGCTGGGCCAGCCGCTGTTCGAGCGGCGGGGCCACAGCGTGACGCTGACCGAGGCGGGGGTACTGCTGCAGGAGCAGGCTGCCCGCATTCTGGACCAGGTGGATACCACCCGCAGCCAGCTTGCGCGGCTGAAAGCCGGGGCGGATGGGGAGGTGCGCCTGTCCTACACATCCACGGCGCTGGCGGCCGGGCTGGCAGGGGCGCTGCGCCGGTTTTCCGACCAATATCCCGGCCCGCTGCGGCTGACCACCGACGAGGCGATCACGGCCGACGCGATCCAAGGGATCAAGGACGGGCGGTATGATCTGTCGCTCTGCATGAAGGCGGACAATGAGCCGGAACTGGAGCAAACACTGTTGTACCGCGCCCGCTATGTGCTGATCACCCCGCTGGACAGTACCCTGCCCGAGGACTGTACGCCCCAGCAGGCGGCGGGGTGTCCCTTCATTATCTACCGGGCCTGTGTGGCCCGCACCTGTGTGGAGGAAATGTTCCGTGCAGCGGGCGCGCAGCCCGATTACCGCCACCTGACTTACAGCGACGAAGCGTCCATCCGGCTGGTGGCGGCGGGGCTGGGCATCTCGGTGGTCAACGAACTGTTCTGCCATGAGGATGACCCGGTGCGCCATTTGCGCCCCGCATGGCTCAACTACACCCAAAGCCTGTACCTGACCCGCCGCGCCGGGCGCCGCCTTGGTCATGCCGGGCAGGCGCTGGAAGAATTCCTGCGGGGCGGCATTCTGCCCTGTATGTAAACAAAAAGGAGCGTACCAACATGCAAAACCGGAAACCCCGCGTACAAAACGCTTACCTTGTGATGTTGTTTGACGGCCTGTGTGTGTCCAGCGCCAGCGTGGTGCTGCCGCTGCTGCGCCAGAATTACGGCCTGTCCTATGATTTCTCCGGGTTGCTGCTGGCGTTGCTCAGCGTCGGCAACCTGGCTTCGGCACTGCTGTGCGGTGTGCTGCCCCGCTGGTGGGGCGTACGCCGCACGGCGCTCACCTTTACCGGCGGACTGCTGGCGGGGTATCTGCTGTTGAGCGTGTCCGGTGTGCCGGCGGTGCTAGCACTGGGGTTCCTGTGCATCGGCCTGGGCAAGGGCAGCAGCATGAACAACGCCACCGTTGCCGCAGGCGAGGCCAGCGCAGACCGCACCAAAAGCGTCAACCTGATCAACGCGCTGTTCGCGCTGGGCAGCCTGTGCGCCCCGCTGCTCTACCTGGGCGCGGGAATGCTGCCCGACTGGAAGGCCCCGCTGCTGGCGCTGGCGGTCTCCGGCGGGGTAGTGTGGCTGCTGTTCTGGACGATGGGGCTCAGCAGCCGCAGGAGCGACGCCGCCAAACGGGACGACTGGTCTTTCCTGAAAGACCGGCATTTCTGGTTTTCCACCGCGTTCCTGTTCGGCCAGCAGTGCGCAGAAATCAGCGTCACCGGCTGGCTGGTCACCTACTTCAAGGATCAGGGCATCCTCACCGGGGCGCTCAGTGAACTGACGGTCACCGTCATGTTCGCGGCTATGCTGCTGGGGCGGCTGTTCATCGTGTTTGTGCTGCCGCCCAGATTTCGCTCCCTGCTGGCAATGAGCGCTGCATCGCTGGTCAGCTACCTGCTTCTCATGTCCTGTCAAAGCGGTATAACGGCGCTGCTGTGTCTGTTTTTGTTTGGCCTGTCCATCTCGGGCACCTACCCTACTGTGATTGCGCAGGCCAACCGTTCGCTCAGCAACGCCAGCGTGGGCGTTATGCTGCCGGTGGCAGGCATCGGCGCCGTTTTGATGCCCTACCTGGTGGGCGCGGTGGCCGAGCACGGCGGTATCCGTGCCGGAATGCTGTGCCCGATTGCGGCGTTGGTACTGATGCTGGTATTCGCGGTGTGCATCCGGCGAAGCGAGCAGGAAACCGTCTGAATTTGGATCGCCCGGCGGGCGCTTTACGGCGCTGCCGGGCTTTTTGCTGTTGATTTGGCGGCGACGCATCGGTATAATGGAAAAGAGGAAACCCTGCGACCCGGGAAAAAAGGGCCGCAGGCAGAGAAAAGGACGGGCGGAAACTATGGCAAGTATCGACATTACGGCATTTTTGGAGCAGTGCGGCATCCGCAAGGCACGTTTCGGCGGATTGGAACCGGAGGATGTTCGCCTTGCGCTGGAAGCGTTTGCCGCGGAATATGAGGATCGGCTGAACAAGGCCGAAAATGAAACCCGAAAATTGGCACAGGACAACGCCGGCCTGGAAAAACACTGCAAAACCATGACGGCCCAGGTGCGCCTGCTGACCGAACAGAACATGAATCTGGCCAAGAGCAACGAGACATTTACCCGTCAGCTTCGGGATCTGAGCAACCAGAATTCCTCCCTGAAAGACAAAAACCGCTCACTCAGCGACCAGAACCAGGTACTGCTGCTGAAAAACCGCGATCTGGAGCGCTCGCAACAGCAGATGCGCGTCACCACCGACAAGGCTTCCGCCGAGTACGCGGTGAAGGGCAAACAGCTGGAGGAGGCGCGCAAGGAACTGGTTCAGCAGCGGGATTCCACATTGGCTGCCGCCCAGGCGCAGGCGGAAAAGACGATGACCGAGGCCCGGCAGCAGGCCGACGCGCTGCTGAAAGAGGCCAACGACACAGCGCTTGCCATCCAGCAGACAGCGCTGAACCAGGCCCGCAAACAGGCCCGGGAACTGGTGGAAAACGCCACCAACGAGGCCAATGAGGTGCACAATGTGCAGCAACTGCGCCTGACCAGCCTGAAGGCGGAAGTGGCCGAGATGGAAAAGCGCCGCGCTGCCCTGCTGGAGTACCTGATCCGTATGGGCAGCGAACTGCTGAATATTGAGGCGATTGCCCGCGCCGCCGACCCGGACGCAGTGCCGGCCAGTGCCGCATCCGGGCAGGAGACGGACGACCAGACCGAGCTGGAACTGAAGCCCATTGAGATGCCGGAGGTTCAGCTGGACCTGACCCCTGAGACGGTGGCAAAGACTGCCGCCGAGCTGGCTGACGCCGCGCCCGCACAGGAGAAGGAGCCTGCCGCCCGGGATCTGCCCTGGACGGGACCGGACGATTTGGAGCAGCCCCGCCGCAGTGCGCAGGACAAGGAGCCGCGGCCAAAAGCAAAGGCCCATGCCGGCCCGGGCGAAGTACCAGGTGCGCCGGTGGGGGCGATCTTCTCCATGCCGATCGTGCACAGCGAAGAGCCGGTTCCGGTGGCGCTGCCCGCCGAGCCGCCAAAAAAAGGTCCGCGCGCGCCGTTGCTGCCGGATCTGGGCGACGAGGAGGACGAGGACGGTGCGGACGAGCCGGAGCTTCTGCCTATGCCGGACCTGCCGGATCTGCCCGACCTGCCCGACCTGCCCGAACCGGGCGGCGAACCGCAGCCCGCCCCAACGCCTGCCCGGATGCCGCAGACCCCGCCGCAGAAGGACGAGCCGGAGGTGTGGCATCCGGCCGAGGAAGAGCGGCAAAAGGCTGCCCGCAAGGCGGATACCCCCGCCCGCGCCCGCGCACTGCGTGCCGTGAAGGCGCTGCGCAGCATTCGCCAGAAATAACGGACCATTGCCCGGGAAAAGGAGGGAGCAGGCATGAAGGTTCTGCGCAAGTGTCTGGCGGTGCCGATGCTGCTGCTGGGCTTGCTCTGCTTTGCTCCGGCCGCCGGCGCACTGGGGGTGGATTCGGTCAGCACGATGTACATTGAACAGGTGTACGCCAACGTGCCGGAAATGGATGTGTTTGTGTACGCGCTCAACAGCGACGGCGAGTCCATCTCGCCTGCCCTGGTGAATGCCGCAGGTGTGGAACTGACGCTGGGCGATGAGAAGCTGGATCCCGGCACGGTGACGATGGCCGGCGAGCCGGTATGTTATGTGTTTTTGCTGGATGACAGTGCCGGCATACCCGCGGAGGCGTTTGAAGCATACAAGCAGGCCGTTCTGGAAACCGCGCAGTCACTGGGGGAACGGGACCAGCTGGAGGTGTACACCGCAACGCGCGGCGGGATCCGCCGCGCGGGAACCGGCGCCGGCTATGTGGCGCTGAGCCGTGTGCTGACGGGCCTGAAGCAAAGCGGGGAAAAAGCGGATCTGACCACCGCGCTGACCCACATTGCCGCCGATCTGGACGCGGAATTCCAAAGCCTGGCGCCCCGCAAGGCGATGTTCGTATGTACCGGCTCGCTCGCCCTGGCGGAGGAGCCCGCCGCACTGGCCGCACTGATGGGCGGAGCGTCGGACAGTCTGAACATGGCGCTGTTCACCTTCGCCGCCACCGACCAGCCCGAACGGCTGGACTTGCTCAGCCTTGCCACCGGTGGCCGCGCCACCCCTGTGGCCACCGAAGAAATTTCCGCCGCAGTGGCGGAAAAGCGGGATTACCTGACCAAAGCGCTGGAGATCAAAACCGTGGTGGATTCCTCCATGGGCGGGGAACGGATGGATACGCTGACGCTGTCGGTACCCTCGCTGGGCAGCGCGGTGAAGGTTTCCACCACTGTGTATATGGGCCATACGCTGGAAAAGCCCCGTGTTACCGACGTGCAGGTGCAGGACCGCAATCATCTGGAGATTCGCTTCAACCAGCCGGTCACCAACGCGTCCTCCCCGGCAGGATACGGCATCCGCAGCGAGGATGCCTGGGGCTGGCAGGTAACGGTTCGGGAAGTGGAGCTGGCGGAGGACGGGCGCACCGCATTGCTGACCACCGAGGACCTGTACCGGGGCAATTACAGTGTGCGGCTGTACAAGGTTGCCAGCCGTATGACCGCTGCCAATGTCTGCGGCAGCGAGCGAACCGCTTTTACGGTGGAGGAGTGGCCCGCCGACCGGGCGTTTTACCTGCGCCGGTTCCGGATGCCCGCGCTGCTGCTGCTGGCAGTGCTGGCGGTGCTGGCAGGCGCCGGGGCAGTGCAGCGCCGGCGCGACCGTGCCAGCGAGGCCGCCGCCGAGGTGGAGCACCTTCTCGGCTCGCCGGCCGACGCGCCGCAGCTGCCAAAACGATGGATCACGCTGTATGTGCACACCCGCGGCACCGTTGCCGAAACGCGCTATTCCGTTCTGCTGGAGAGCAGCATGATCATCGGCTCGGACGAGGCACTGTGCGACCTGGCGCTGGACGACCCGCGGGTGCGCCCCCAGCATTGCGTTCTTGCACTGGACGGGGGCGATGTGGTGGTGCAGCCGCTCGACCGGCGCTGCGCCGTCTACTGCGGTAAATCCCGCATCGGCGACGCTTATCATCTGCAGAACCGCGATGTGCTCACCGTGGGAGGAACCCGCATCCAGTTGGTGCTGTAATCTGCCGGGCCGATGCGGCCCGTTCAACCCTTTGGTGGAGGTTTGGCGATGAAACTTTGCAAATGCGACCACGGCCACTTTTACGATGGCGACAAATATCCCCAGTGCCCCTACTGCAACACTGAGCTGCAAAAGCAGGACGGGGGCATTGTAAACGCGGCGCCCGGTACGCCGGCGCAGGAGGAAAGCCCTGCCATGCCGGAAGGCCCGGTGGCGGGCTGGCTGGTGGTGCTGGGCGGCGTATACCGCGGCCGGGACTACCGTCTGGGCCAGGGGCGCAGCTTTTTCGGCCTGGACGAGACGGGGCAGCCGGTACCGCTGAGCGCGGACGCGCCGCTGTCCCGCCGACTGCTGGCGGTGGCCTATGACCCGGAAACGGGGGACTTCACCGCGCTGCCCGGCTCCGGGCAGGAGCTGGCTTATGTGAACGGCAAAGCCAATCTGACCCCGCAGCCGCTGGCCGCGGGGGACGAGATCCGCCTGGGCGGCACCGCGCTGCGTTTTGTGCCGTTCTGCGGCGCGTTCCGCTGGCAGTAAGGGGGTGCGCGGTTTTGGCAAGCGAGATTGTATTGACCGTCACCGAAGGCCGCAACCGGCAGCGGCTGATGCTGGCCTCCACCCGCGGCGCCTGCCGGTTCGGCCGAAGCCCCCAGTGTGAATTCGTGCTGCGCCGCAACAATGTGGCGGATCAGCAGTTCACCCTGTGGTATGAGCAGAGCGCCTGGTTTGTGCAGGACGCAGACAGCCCCGGCGGTACCTGGTACAACAACCGGTACATCCACAAGGGGGAACGCTGCCGGCTGCAGCCCGGCGACGTGGTGGGGCTGAACACCAACGACGATGCCGCCACGCTGGAGATCACCTTCCGTGTGGAGGAGATCCGCGCCGCACAGGGCGGCGGCGCATCCGGCAGCGAGATAGCCGAGAGCGCCGTGCTGCGGGAAATCGATCTGAAGAAAAAGCGGCGTGTGCTGATCGGCCGCGGCGAGGACTGCGATGTGGCGCTGAACAGTGATCGTGTGTCCCGCCACCACTGCGAGCTGGTTTACCGGGATGGTCACACCGAACTGCACGACCTGGGTTCCACCAACGGAACCTTCCTCAACGGGGAACGCATCACCAGCGCGGTGGTGGGGGACGGCGCCGTCATCAACGTTCCCACCCAGGTGTTTGCCTTTTCCCGCGGGGTGCTGCACTATCATGAAAACAAGGTGGGCATCAGCGTCGAGCTGGCGGGCGTATACAAAACGGTGAAGGACAACAACACCGGCAAGGCCATTCATCTGGTGGATGGCACTAGTATGATCGTCGACCCCAACAGCTTTGTGGTGCTGGTGGGCGGTTCGGGTACCGGAAAATCCAGTTTACTTACCTGCATCACCGGGTCGGCGCCCTGCACGGGCGGCAGCGTTTGCTTTGACCGGCTGGACACCGCCGCCAACCGCAACGCGTTCGACGCCATTGTGGGCTATGTGCCCCAGAAGGACATCATGCACGACGGACTGACGGTGGAACAGAGCCTGATGTTCACCGCCAAGCTGCGCATTGCCCGTGATACCACAAAAGGAGAATTGCAGGCTGCGGTGGCGCGCGCTGTTGCTTCGGTGGATCTGACCGGCCACGAAAAAACCTTGATCCGCAATCTGTCGGGCGGGCAGCGCAAGCGGGTGTCCATCGCCATGGAACTGCTGGCTTCGCCCCGGCTGCTGATTCTGGACGAGCCGACCAGCGGCCTTTCGCCTGACCTGGACCGCAGTATGATGGAACTGTGCCGCCGCCTGAGCCATAACAACTGCACCGTCATTATGGTCACCCACAATATGGACAACATCAATCTGTGCGACCGTATCGCCTTTTTGGGCAAGGGGGGCGTGTTGTGTTATTATGGCACGCCCGAGGGGCTGAACCGCTATTTTGATGTGGAATTGACCAGCGATATTTTTGAAAAACTGTCCAAGACCGACCAGGTGGAGTATTACCGAACCAAATATTACACCACGCCGGAATTCAACCGGGTGTGTGCCCAGTACCCCGACGCGGCAAAGGAGGCGCAGGCAAGATGCAAATGAAAGCGGCGCGTTTTTTCCGGCAACTGTGGGTACTGATCCAGCGCAACTTCCTGCTGATCTGGAACGACAAGCTCACGCTGGGCAGCCTGATTTTGCAGGCGCCGGTCATGGTGATGATCTTTTTTCTGGTGGGCGAACCGGACTGCTTTACCTCCAACCTTATCAACATCGGCAGCCGGACCATGTTGTTCATCCTCTGTGCGATGAGCGCCTTTATGGGGATTCTCAACTCTTACCGCGAAATCTGCAAGGAGCGGGAGATCATCTTCCGCGAGGCGAGCGTCGGCGTTTCGCTGTGGGCGGTGGTGTTCAGCAAGGTGGCGGTGCTGGCTGTTATCGAGGCGGTGCAGGCGGTCATGCTGACCGTCGGTTTCTGCGCTGTCATCCATGTGCCGCAGAACCACCTGCTGCTGCCCACCGACGTGGAGATTTACATTACCACGCTGCTGATGCTGCTGGCCTCCTCGGCGATGGGGCTGCTGATCTCGGCGGCGCTCAAAAACAGCGAATCGGCCGTTCTGCCGGTGCTGCTGCTCATCATCGCGCAGGTGGTGTTCAGCGGCTGTCTGTTCCCACTGGAAGGCGCACTGGCGGGCATCAGCTATCTGGTGGTGTGCCGCTGGGGGATCGGCGCACTGGGAGCCTCCACCGATCTGAACAGCCGGCTGGTGTGGCTCAATGCCGGACTGGACAGCCCCATGTACGATGCTACCGTACCCAACCTGCTGCATTCCTGGCAGATGCTTGGCCTGATCGCGGTGGTGTGCGTGGCGGCGGCCGGGCTGCTGCTGCAAAATTCCTTTTCCCACCGCAAGGGATAAACTGACCAACAAAAAAGGTCCTGCGCCCGGCAACGCCGGGCGCAGGACCTTTTCGGCTTTTGTTCAGTCCGCCAGCTTCAGGTCGCCGCCCTTGATCCAGCCGATCTTGCGCAGCGGGATGGCGAACAGCGGCGTCAACACCGCAGGCAGCACAAAGCAGATAAGCGCCATGCCCACCCAGTCCATGGCGGTAATGGCGTGCCCGGTCTCGATCCAGCCGGTGTACACACCGATCTGGCCCACCAGACCGCAGGTGCCCATGCCGGACGAAATGGCCGGGCCGTTCATCTCCATACGGAACAGGCAGGTGGCGATGGGGCCGGTGACTGCCGAAGTGAGGATGGGCGGCAGCCAGATGCGGGGGTTTTTGAGAATGTTGGGCATTTGCAGCATACTGGTGCCAATGCCCTGGCTCACCAGACCGCCCACGCCGTTTTCTTTGTAGCTCATCACCGCAAAGCCCACCATCTGGGCGCAGCAGCCGGCAACCGCCGCGCCGCCGGCCAGGCCCGTCAGGCTCAGCGCTGCACAGATGGCCGCGCTGGAGATGGGCAGCGTCAGCGCCATACCCACCAGCACCGACACCAGAATGCCCATCAGGAAGGGCTGCAGCTCAGTGGCCCACATGATCAGCTGGCCCACCGCGCTGGCCGCCGCGCCGATGGCCGGCGCAAACAGGACCGACAGCCCAACGCCCGACAGAATGGTAACGGCCGGGGTAACGATAATGTCCACCCTGGTCTCTTTGCTGACCAGTTTGCCGCATTCCGCCGCCACAATCGCCATAAAATAAACGGCCAGGGGACCGCCCGCGCCGCCCAGCGTGTTGGCGGCGCTGCCTACGGCGATTAGGCTGAACAGAACCAGCGGCGGGCAGTGCAGCGCGTAGCCGATGGATGCGGCCATAGCGGGGCCGGCCACTGACGAGGCGTAGGTACCGGCGTCCACCAGGAACGCGATGCCCAGCTGCTGGCCCAGCGTTTTGATGATGGTGCCGATCAGCAGGCTGGCAAACAGACCCTGTGCCATGGCGCCCATCGCGTCAATCCCATAACGGTGCGCCGAAAGGATCACATCTTTACGGCGAAAGAATTCTTTGACCTTTCCCACAGAAAATCCTCCTCTGAGTTGTATAGGGTGCACACAGAAACCCATTAACCGACATTCTATCATTCCATTTCCGGTTTTGCAAGGCAATTCGGCCTTTTTTGGGGGATTTGCGTAAATTCTGTGTTTGCGCTACAATATATCTGTATCATCCTTTTGTGACTTTTCAGGAAAGGGCCGCGCTCCGGCACGGCACGGGAACAACAACATGGCACGGATGCCCCGCAAACTCAACGCCCCCAGCAACGACACCATTGATACTTCCAACCGCACTGCGAAATGGATGAGCGCGCTGTGCTACCTCAATATCCTGATCCTTATTCCGGCGTGCGGCAAGTGGCGGCATGATGATTTTGTGCGCTTCAACCTGAACCAGGGGGTCGTTTTGCTGGCGGCAAGCACGGTGGCGGGCGCGCTGGCCATGTTTCCCTATACCGAGGAGTTCGGATTCTGGCTCACCCTGCTGATCGACGTACTGTCGCTGGTGGGGCTGATCAACGTGTTCCGCAAAACGATTGCTCCGCTGCCGGTGATCGGCCGGATCGCGGAAAATTTTGAATTGTTCAAATGAAAAAGAGAGGTGCTGAACGATGAGCAAAGCCGTCATTTTTTTCGCCCCCGGCTGCGAGGAGTGCGAGGGCCTTCTATGTGTGGATCTGCTGCGCCGCGCAGGCACGCAGGTGACCATCGCCGCCGTGGGGGATAGCCGCACCGTGGTTTCGGCCCGGGGAATTTCCGTGGTCGCCGACGCGATGGCAGAGGAGCTGAACTACGCCGATTTTGACGCCTGCATCCTGCCGGGCGGACTGCCGGGCGTGGATCACCTGAAAGCCAGCGCCACCGTAGCCCGGGTTTGCCGCGAATATGCCGCTGCCGGCAAGCGGGTGGCGGCCATCTGCGCCGCGCCCACCGCGCTGGCGCAGTTTGGTGTGCTGCAGGGCCGCCGCGCCACCGTTTATCCCGGTATGGATGCCGCGCTGACCGCCGCAGGCGCCCGGTATGAAAACGCGCCGGTGGTGACCGACGGCAACATTACCACCGGCCGTGCGCTGGGGGCGGGGATTCCCTTCGCGCTGGAACTGGCCGCGCTGCTGGAAGGGCCGCAGGCCGCCGGGAAGGTCAAAAACGGAATTGTATTCTGAAAAAAACTCCCTCACGCCGTGGCGTGAGGGAGTTTTCTTATCACTGCTTTGCCGGCAGAAAGACCATGGCGGCAGACACCAGCAGCACCGCGCCCACCGCCGTCAGGCCGGCGCCTGCCGAGCCGGCTGCGTCGCCGATGGCGCCGGTCAGCGGGCTGGCTACGATCATCAGCACACTGTATGCCATGCTGTCCACACTGACCAGCGTGGCGCGTTGGTCGCTGGGATAGGCGTCATTGAGCGCTTTCTCACTGTGTAGCATCCAGACGTTCAGCACCGAACCGGCCACCGCGCCGCCGGCAATGGCAGGCAGAGATCGG
>JBJEYG010000140.1:0-8397 GCA_051886555.1 Gemmiger sp. | reverse complement strand
TTTGGAGTTTGATTTGGAAGAATTGACATTCAAAATTGAAGATTTTGAAGGCCCACTGGATCTACTTTTGTATCTGGTGGCCAAGAATAAGATGAACCTGTACGACATCAACATCATGGAACTGATTGACCAGTACTCTGCCGTGATGGATACGATGCAGCAGAACCGGTTGGAAGTATCCAGTGAGTTTATCGAGATGGCCGCTCGCCTGGTGCAGATGAAAAGCGCTCTGCTTCTTCCCCGCAGTACCGAGGGTGAGCGGATGAAAGCGGAACTGACCGGCCGCCTGATCGAGTACAGCACCTGCAAACGGGTGGCGGCCGAATTGGGGGGGCGCGCGCGGGATGTTTTTACAGCGGTACGCACACCCCAGCCGCTGGAAGGCAGCGCCGAATATACCCGACACCATGACCCGGCTCTGCTGTCGCGCGCCTGGTACGGGTTGATGGGACGCAGTACGCGCAAAAAAGTGCCCAGCCAGGAAAAGTTTGAACCGTTGGTGACGGCGCCCTTTGTATCGGTGACCAGCCGTGTAGTGCATCTGCTGCGTGGCATGGTGAAAGGGTCGTTGCGGCGTATCTCGCAGCTGTTCAGCAGGGAGGAGAGCCGTAGCACCAACGTGGCAACTTTTTTGGCGCTGCTGGAACTGGTGCGCGCCGGACGGGTGGAAATCGACGGCGAAGGGACACTGAAAGTGAACCGGCAGCATCGTCGCAGAGAAAAGCAAACCAAAACGAACAGGGGGAACGAGACATGACAAGGCAGCAGCAAATGGGCGCGTTGGAAGCCATGTTGTTTGCCAACGGTGAGCCAGTCGAAACGGAACGCCTGGCGGATGCGCTGCGTCTGCCGGAGGAGGAGACCCTGGGAATGCTGGAAGAATTGCGCCGCAAGTACGACGAGTCGGAACGTGGTTTTGTGCTCCTGAGTTATGAGGATCGCTGGCAGATGGCAACCCGACCATATTACGGTGAGATGGTCAAGCGAATTCTGGATACGCGCCGAAACGCTCCGCTGTCGCCCGCAGCGCTGGAGGTTCTGGCGGTGATTGCTTATAACCAGCCGGTATCCCGCAGCTTTATCGAGCAAGTACGCGGCGTGGATTCTTCCTCCACCGTGGCAAAGCTGTTGGAAAAAGGTCTGATTGAAGAAGCCGGGCGTCTGGATCTGCCCGGCAAACCGGTGGCCTTCCGGGTAACGGACGCCTTTTTGCGGGTGTTCGGGTTGGGCAGCCTTGCGGATTTGCCGCCGTTGCATGATGAAACGCCGGCACTGTCCGATCCGCAGGAGGATGAAAACGGACAGTTGCGCTTTGCCGGACAGGGGGAGTAACATGGCTGCCGTTTTGTTGTGGATTTTAAAAGCGCTGGGCGTTGTTTTGCTGGTGCTGCTTGCTCTTTTGGTGATTTTGCTGTTGCTGCCGGTGGGCGTTGCACTCCGCTGGCAAGGCGGAGAACTGCATGTGCAGGCAAAGGTTCTGGCGTTTCGCTTTACAATTTACCCACAAAAGCCAAAGGAAAAGCAGGCTGCCCCGGCCGTTACACCGCCGCCCGGCGGCGAAGCGTCTCCAAAGCGGGACGGGTTCAAGGAAAAACTGATTCGCTGGGCCAAAACAGACACGTTGGAAAAAGCACAGCATCTTCTGGAAGATGTCAGCCCGGCGGTGCGCATGATACTGCGCGGGCTTCGCATCCGGCATGTGATTGTTGTGTGGCCGGTTACCGGGCAGGATGCGGCGGATACCGCTGTGCGGTACGGCGCATTGATGTCGGCCTGCAACAATTTGTGGGAGCGGGCGACCGAGGTGTTGAATATCCGGGCGGACGAACTTCGTCTGGAACCGGATTTCGTAGGAAATTTATCAGGGACTGCGCAGATCGCTTGCCAAATTACCACGCAGTTGTATATAATGGTGATAGCGGGCATCTATTTGCTGTTCCGGGTTTTGCGTGACCCGGCGCTGCATTTGTAATGCGCAGCAGCCAATCTTAGGAGGTAATTCTTATGGCAGAACATCCGATTCAGGGCTTGATGGGCGTTACAATGGATAAAGTGCGTGAACTGGTGGATTCCAACACGGTCATCGGTGATCCCATTCACGCGGCAGAGGGCATCACCGTTATTCCGGTATCCCGTGTGACGTTCGGTGTTGCGACCGGCGGATCTGATGTGGGCGCCAAGTCCACCAAAGAGATGTTCGGCGGCGGTTCCGGTGCGGGCGTATCGGTTACACCCATTGCGTTTCTTGTGGTGCGCGACGGTGACGTGCGTACCGTGCAGCTGTCGGAATACGGCACCAGTGTGGATCGTGCCATCGGCATGCTGCCCGAACTGGTGGACAAGCTCACTGCGATGCTGAAAAAGAACAAACCGGCAAACGACAAAAAACCGGACGCGGAGCCGCAGCCCCCGAAAACCGAACAATGATACGACGGGCGCAAGCGGCGAAAGGCTCTTGCGCCCTTTTTAAGAGAAATGAGGAGAACACACTATGGCTGAACCTCAGCGCATTCAAAAAGTATTGTCCGATCAGGGTGTCTGTTCCCGCCGCGCGGCAGAACAAATGATTGCCCAGGGCCGTGTAAAAGTTAACGGTCATCCTGTCACTTTGGGCGATAAAATGGACCCGGATTTTGACAAAGTGGCCATTGACGGAAAAAATGTGCCCATCCGCCGCAAACGCCAGTACATCTATCTGATGCTGCACAAGCCCCGCGGCTACATTACAACTGCCTCCGACGAGCTGGGGCGCAAGACGGTCATGGATCTGGTCAAGGACGTGCCGGCGCGTGTTTATCCGGTGGGCCGGCTGGATAAAGACAGTGAAGGCCTGCTGCTGATGACTGATGACGGCGCCTTTGCCAATCTGATGACGCATCCTTCCAGCGGAGTGACCAAACTGTATCGGGTTACCGTTCGTCCCCGCGCCACCGAAGCGCAGATTGTGGAGCTCTCCAGCGGCGTGGTATTGGATGACGGTACAAAAACAGCTCCTGCCGTGATCCATGTTGCGGTGGACGAGCCGGGGCGCACCGTGTTGGAAATGACGCTGCATGAGGGAAAAAACCGCGAGATCCGACGTATGTGCGAGGCGGTGGGACTGGAAGTTGTCCGCCTGAAGCGCAATGCGGAGGGGCCTGTGAAGCTAGGAATGCTCCAGCCCGGCGAGTACCGTGAACTGAAAAAATCCGAAGTCTCCGCGCTGCGCGCGGCAGCACTCAAGGGCGGAAAAGCTGCCCGCGATGCGAAGCCCGGGCGTGCAGTACGTCCCGGCCCGATTGCTCCGAAACGGCGCGAGGATGGGCCGCTGTAAGAGCAATGCCCCACCGGAGGCATAAGCTTGGACATTTTTGCTGAAATTTCCACTCGTTTTGCACAAAAAATACTTGTCGATTCTTAGACAAAGTAGTATAATCAATGTATATGGCATTTTTATCCATCTGCGAAAGAACCAACAGGAGGATTGTATATGGCAGCAAATCGACCCGGCAAGGCACAGGTCCTTGCAGAATTCTTTGATGACGGCGTTTTTTCGCCGCTGTTTTCCGAAGGCGTTTGCAGCGCCGCTTACGGCTGTGCCAACGGTCAACCCGCTTATGTCCTGTTTCAGGATGGCGGTGCTGTCGGCGTAAAGGATATCGAGAAGAATATCCGTGTCTTGGAGCTGGCTGCCGAAACCGGCAACCCGGTCGTTACCTTCTATGATTCCACCGGCGCAAAGCTGGAGGGGGGACTGGACCTGCTCAACGCCAATGCCCGTCTGACCGCGCAGATCGCGCGCGTCTCCGGCGTGGTGCCCCAGATCGCGGTTGTTACCGGCGTGTGCGCCGGCAGCGCTGCCATCAATGCAGCCGCAGCTGATGTGTGCGTCATGTCCAAGGATGCTGAATTGTTCCTGACCGCTCCTTTCAACAGTGCGGATAAGGTCAAGAATGCCGGTTCCGCAGAGTTTGCAGCAAAGGCCGGTGTTGCCGCCGTCGTAGCGGAGGATGACTTGGCTGCGGCCCGTGCTGCCGCCCGCATCGCAGGGCTGTTGCCTTCCAATAATCTGTCCGGCCCTGCTGTTTTTGACTTCGATGCGCCGGAGACTTCCCTTAACCTGGCCAAGTACGATGCCAAGTCTGCTGCCGCGTCGGTTGCGGATGCGGACAGCCTGGTGGAACTGTACGACGGTTACGGCAAAAACGTCTTCACCGCCCTGGGAACGCTGAACGGCAATCCGGTTGGCATCGTTGCGACTGAAAAGGCTGCACTGTGCCATCGCTGCACCGCCAAGGCTGCGCGCTTTGTGCGCCTGTGCGACGCATACAGTGTGCCGGTGGTCACCATTGTGAATACCGAGGGCTTTGTTAAGAGCGAGAGCGATGATGAAGCGGGCGGCATCCGTCAGGCGGCCCGTATGGCTGGCGTTTACGCTGAAGCAACCACCGCCAAGGTCGCGATTCTGGCGGGCGATGCCGTTGGCCCTGTGTACACCGTGTTTGCTGCTTCTGCTGACTGGCGGATTGCCGTCAATGGCTGTACCGTTGCACCGCTGGCGCCGGAGACTGCTGCCAGCGTTCTGTACAAGGACGAGATCTTTGCTTCCGATAACATTGAACAGGCGACCCGTCAGAAAGCTGCCGAGTACCGCAGCAAGGTGTGCAGCGCTGCCGCTGCCGTGACTGCCGGTGCTGCGGAGGCTTCCGTTGATGCGGCCGGTGTGCGTGCGGTGACTGCTCAAGCACTGGATATGCTGGCTTCCAAGCGCGTTGCCGGCCTGGCCAAAAAGCACGGCAACATCACGCTGTAAACTTACGTACTTCTCACAATTCTGACATTCTAATATTCGAAGGAGGATATTCCCCATGAAGAATCTTACGATCACCGTTAACGGCGTCGCTTACAATGTTACCGTCGAGGAGAACGCAGGCGGCACTCCTGTGGCTGCCGCTCCGGCCCCTGTTGCCGCTCCTGCCGCGTCTGCTGCTCCGGCAGCTGCTGCGCCTGCTGCTCCTGCCGCCCCCACCGGCAGCGCTGGTGCTGTTTCCGTAACCGCTCCCATGCCCGGCAATATTCTGGACGTGAAGGTAAAACCCGGCGATTCTGTCAAGGCCGGCGATACGCTGCTGATTCTCGAAGCGATGAAGATGGAAAATGAGATTTCCGCTCCGCAGGACGGCACCGTTGCCAGCATCAATGTCCGCAAGGGTGATGTGGTCAACTCCGGCGATCTGCTTGCTACCATGAACTGAGAAAGAACGAGGTGAATGATCTTGGCTAAGAAACCCATCAAAATCACCGAAGTCGTTCTGCGTGACGCGCACCAGTCTCTGCTGGCGACCCGCATGACGATGGATGAGATGCGCCCCATTTTGCCTGAGATGGACAAGATCCCCTACTTCTCCGTGGAGTGCTGGGGCGGCGCAACCTTTGACTCCTGCATCCGTTTCCTGGACGAAGATCCCTGGGAGCGGCTGCGCATTCTGCGCAAGGAATTGCCTCATCAGAAGCTGCAGATGCTGTTCCGCGGCCAGAACATGCTGGGCTATCGGCCTTACGCCGATGATACCGTCGAGTACTTTGTACAAAAGTCGGTTGCCAACGGCATTGATGTGATCCGTATTTTTGACGCCCTCAATGATCCCCGGAATTTGCAGACTGCCATTAAGGCTGCCAATAAGGAAGGCGCGCACGTTCAGGCTTGCATCAGCTACACGCTCAGCCCGGTGCACAACAACGAGTACTTTGCCAAGTATGCAAAGACTCTGGAGGAAATGGGTGCCGATTCTATCTGCATTAAGGATATGGCCGGCCTGCTCAAGCCCTACACCACCTATGAGTTGGTGAAGGAATTGAAGGAGACGGTCAGCATTCCTGTCGATATTCACAGCCATTACACCGCCGGCCTGGCGTCCATGTCCATTCTCAAAGGGATCGAAGCGGGTGCCGACATTGTGGATACGGCGATGAGTCCGCTGGCGCTGGGTACTTCCCATATGCCCACCGAGAGTCTGGTTGCTGCGCTGCAGGGCACCAATTACGATACCGGCCTGGACTTGAATCAGCTCAATGTGGTGCGCGCTTACTTTGCCAAGCTGCGTGAAAAATACATTGCCAACGGCCAGATCAGCCCCAAGAGCCTGGGCGTGGATGCCAATACGCTGCTGTATCAGGTTCCCGGTGGTATGTTCTCCAACATGCTCAAGCAGCTGAAGGATGCCGGCAAGGAAGATAAGCTGGACGAAGTTCTGGCTGAGATTCCCCGTGTTCGTGAGGACGCAGGCTATCCACCGCTCGTTACCCCCACCAGCCAGATCGTCGGCACTCAGGCAGTGTTCAATGTCATTATGGGCGAGCGCTACAAGATGGTCACCAAGGAGTTCAAGGGCCTGGTACACGGCGATTACGGTAAGACTCCTGCACCCATCAAGCCTGAATTCCAAGCAATGATCCTCAAGGGCGAAGAGCCGATCACCTGCCGCTTTGCGGATACGCTGGAACCGGAGCTGGAAAAGCTCAAGGCAGAGGCCGCCAAGTATACCATGCAGGAGGAGGATGTGCTGACTTACGCCATGTTCCCCCAGGTCGCGCCCAAGTTCTTTGAAAAGCGCAACGCGCGTCTGCACGGTGTGGATGCGGAACACGCTGATTACGCCAACAAATCTCATCCGGTCTGATTGTCCTCTGCCCCCGCTGTCTGCGGGGGCATTTTCTTTTCTTTTAGGAAAAGTGCCGTCATGCTTGAAATAGCGCATGAAAAATAGTAAAATAATTTGTATGTGTATACTTGTAAACAAGCAAAGGACAGGTGTAGGAGTTATGGTACTGAGCATGACGGGCTACGGCCGGGCGGAAGAACTGCGTAACGGCCGCAACATCGCGGTGGAACTGCGTAGCGTGAATTCCCGTTTTTTTGAATATTCCTCCCGGATCCCGCGTACATGCGCGTTTTTGGAGGATAAGTTGAAAAAGCTGGTGGCAGAAAAGGTTAGCCGCGGTAAAGTGGAACTGTCGCTGAGCATTCAGAATGTTGCGGCAGCAGATGCTGTCATCAAGGTCAACTGGGATCTTGCCGAGAGTTATAAGGCCGCGCTGGTGCGCATGGCCGAACGGATGGATCTGAAAAATGATCTGACTGTGGGTATGATGGCGCGTTTTCCGGATGTTCTGACCCAGAGCGCTGCGCCGGTGGACGAGGACGCACTGTGGGAAGATGTGCGGCAGGTGGCTTCCCGTGCACTGGACGCCTTTGTGGCCATGCGTGGCGCGGAAGGTGAAAAACTGAAAGCGGATGTGCTGAGCCGTCTGGATACAGTCGAGCAGTGCGTGACGGCGGTGGAAAAGGACAGTGCCGGTCGAGTGAAAGCTTACACCGATAAGCTGTATGCGAGGCTTCAGGAACTGTTGGGCGACCGCAGCATTGACGAATCGCGCATCCTGACCGAAGCTGCAATCTTTGCCGACAAAACGGCAGTGGACGAAGAGACGGTTCGCCTGCGCAGTCACATTGCCCAGTACCGTTCTATTCTGGAAGTTGGCGGCCCCGTGGGGCGTAAACTGGATTTTCTGACGCAGGAACTGAACCGCGAATCCAACACCATCGGGTCCAAATGCCAGGATGTGGCCATAACCCGTATTGTGGTGGAGTTGAAAGCGGAAATTGAGAAGATCCGTGAGCAGATCCAGAATATGGAGTAAACAGGGGAGAAAGCTATGAAACTCATCAACATCGGTTTCGGCAATATGGTGAATGCTGCCCGTCTGATCGCGATCGTCAGCCCGGAGTCTGCGCCCATCAAACGAATCGTACAGGATGCTCGCGATAAGGGAGCGCTGATCGATGCTACTTACGGCCGGCGTACTCGCGCGGTTATCATTATGGACTCTGACCATGTAATCCTGTCGGCCATCCAGCCGGAAACGGTCGCAAACCGATTCGACGACGATGAGGAGGAAGAGGAGGAAGAAAGCGAATGAAAGGTGAGAATTGCCTGTTTGTGGTGTCCGGACCTTCCGGGGCGGGAAAAGATACAGTGGTCGCGAGGTTGCGCGCGCTCCATCCGGAAGTGGAACGCACGGTTTCTGCCACGACCCGAGATATGCGTCCCGGCGAGTGCGATGGGGTAAACTACCACTATATGACCCGGGAAGCATTTGAAAAAGAACTGTCTGATGGAAATATCGTGGAACACACTTGTTATTGTGACAATTACTACGGCACATTGCGTTCGGAAATTGAGCGCCGGATGGCAGCCGGCATTCCGGTAATTTTGGTGATAGAGGTGGAGGGCGCCGGCAATATCAAGCGGATGTATCCCGGCGCGACCACGGTATTTGTGCTGCCGCCGGACATGAAAGAACTGGAACGTCGCCTGCGCAGCCGTGGCAGTGGTGAGGATGAAGCTACCATCGAAA
>JBJEYG010000139.1:0-8402 GCA_051886555.1 Gemmiger sp. | reverse complement strand
CAGCTTGCCGTATATTTTTTCGCGCAGTACCCGCTTGACTGCCCGGCTGGACAGATACCCCATCCGGGCAGCCCCCGCCGTGCAGAACCAGCGCACGACCAGAGCCGCAGCGGCAATGCCCGCCGCGAACCGTACATCCCCCGGCGCGACGCCGCGCAGGTACAGCCGCCCCAGCAGGCGGCACAGCGTTCCCACCAAAACAATGTTGGCCGCAAGCGAGCACCATTGCAGCGCCACATTCGCGGCAATATATTTTTTGCTTTCGCTGACCGTGCCGATCAGCCTTTTGTTGATCATCATCGGCGTTTCCTTTCCTGTTCCGGCTGAAGTTAGATTTTGCTAACTTCAAAACTCAAAAATAGCAGCCGCCAGCCATTAGCGGTTGCTAACTTCGGATATCCTATCACAGAACGTCCTGTTTGTCAAATAGCGCGTCAGTCGAATTTCTTGTCCTTTACACGGCGGTGGTAAATGCGCCACGCCAGCAGCACGGCCGCCATACAGGCAATGCCCTCGGCCACGGGGAAAGCCAGCCACACCACGTCTGCCGCATTGGGCAGGCGGGACAGCGCCCGGGCCAGCGGCAAAACGACCAGCACCATGCGCAGGAAGGAGATGCCCAGCGAGTAAAAGCCGTTGCCCAGCGCCTGGCATACGCCCTGCAGAATGATATTGACGCCCGCGAACAGAAAACCGCAGGTGATGATGCGCAGCGCCGTGACACACAGATCCACTGCCCCGGGCGAGAGAGCAAAGCAGCTGACAATGGGTTCGGCAAAGCATTGCAGCAGCACCAGGCCGCCCCCCATGATGGCGCACACGGTACCCAGGCCCCAGCGGATGGTCTGGCGGATGCGACCGGTCTGCCCGGCGCCGTAATTGTAGGAAATGATCGGTACCGAGGCATTGTTGAGACCGAACGCGGGCATAAAGATGAAATTTTGCAGCTTGTAGTACACACCGTAAGCGGTGACCGCAGTGGCCGAGATGCCGCCCAGGATCAGGTTCATGCCGTAGGTCATTACCGAAGTGAGCGCCTGCATCACAATGGCGGGCGCTCCGACCGTATAGATCTGCCGGATGATCGCGCCGTCGGGGCGCAGCATGTCGGCACGGTTGATAATTTCGGTATTGCGGGTAAAATGCAGCGTCAGAATGACGGCAAAGGAAACACATTGCCCCACTACGGTGGCAATGGCGGCACCCCGCACGCCCAGGGCGGGAAGGCCGAACCAACCGAAGATAAAAACTGGGTCAAGCAGGATATTGGTTACCGCACCGGCCAGCTGCCCCAGCATGGCCTCCACCGATTTGCCGGTAGCCTGAGCGAGTTTTTCAAAGCACATGTACCAGATACTGCCAAAGGAGAATATGGTAACAATGCGCAGATAGTCGGTGGCGTACTGCGCCACCACCGGGTCAGTGGTCTGGCTGGCAATGTAGCCTTTTGCGCCGAACAGACCGAACAGCAGCGCGACAAGGTAGTAGCATATGCTGAGAAATTCGGCATTGCCGGCGATATGGCTGGCGCGGTCCCGGTCGCGCATGCCCAGACTGCGGGAAAGCGCCGCATTGACGCCCACACCGGTGCCCACACAGAACGCCATAATAAGCATCTGGATGGGAAATGCCAGCGTCAGCGCGTGAACGGCCTTGTCGCCCGCACCAGTCACCAGCGCGGTATCGGGAATGTAGGAAACATACAGGCTGTCCACCACGTTATAAAATGCCTGCACGATCATGGACAGCATCATCGGAGCCGCCATGCTCAGCAGCAGCCGGGGCACCGGCATAACGCCCATCTTGTTTTGGGTCGCGGCGGCGTTGGGGTTGGTCGCGTTCATAGTCTTCTTCCTTTTCTGCAAAAATAAAAATGTGCAAACCCATACAGGTTTGCACATTCCATCGGAACGGTCGCATCCTCTCGATATTGTATCGGAACGCGACCGGTTTGTCAAGGCTCCGGGCCGCAAACGGCAAAGAACCGTGCCTCCCCCCGATGGGAAAGGCGCGGTTCCTTGCCGGAAAAAGAGGATCCGAACACACGGCCCAAGGCCGCAGAGAATGGCGGTTCGCAGACGGTCAGGCGCGGATCTCCTGCCGCATAAAGCTGATGTAGGCGGCGGCGAACAGCGCAATGGCCAGCGCCGCCATGACGACCAGATGCGGCCACACCAGCAACAGGCTCTGCCCAAAGGACAGGTAGCTGGACAGTGCTCCCACCATCTGCGACATGGTGGTAATGCCGATACTGCGCACACTGGGATTGAGAATGGTGGTGGCGGCTTCGCTGTACAGATAGTACGGAGAAATACGGTCAAGCGCCAGATTCAGCTCATAGTTGCTCATCAGGTTGCTGTAGCCCTGGATGCCGTCCGTGGGAAAAATCAGCCCGGCAATGCCGCTGGCCACCAGGCTCATGAAGAAGGTCAGGAATAACCAGATGGACATGCTGGCCAGGGCGGCGGTAGCGGCATGTTTGCAGGTGACCGAAAACAGAATGGCCAGCGCCAGCCACACCGACACATACACTGCCGAGAACAGCACATACACTGCGATGCGCAGAACTTCCTCTACACTGGGGGCAACGCCGATGAGCAGCAGCCCCGCGCCGCACAGGTACAGCGCCAGAGAAGTCAGCAGCAGCAGAATGACGGTGGCACCCGCCAGAAATTTTGCGTTGATGATGGAATCGCGGTAGATCGGCTGCGCTGCCAGACGGTTCAGCGTTCCCTGGGAGCGCTCGTTGTTGATGGCGTCAAATCCCAGTGTAATGCCTACCAGCGGGCCGAGAAAGGCGAGAAAGGTGGCAAAGGAATACACCGAGCTGCCGCTGGTCGTAAACAGCTTGATGAACAGAAATTCGGTGCTGCTGGCCGATTCCGAAAGGTTGGACACCGCGCCGCTCAGGCTGGCGGTGGTAATAAGCATCAGCAGCACCAGCAGAATGCCCAGCCGCTTGCTGGCGATGTGGTCGGCAAGTTCTTTGCGGTAGAGCGCCCGGAATCCACGGCGGTTACTTTTTTCCGATTCGCTGCCGGATGTACTGACGAACGGTACGACGGGCTTTTTGCAGCCCGGCTTCGTTCTCTGCGGCCCCGTCCTGCTCAGCGTCATAGTCCTCACCTGCCCTTTCAAAATATTTTCGGTAAATCTCCTCCAGGTCGCCGCCGCTCTGATGCAGTTCCAGGATCGCGGCTCTCCGGCGGGCGGCGGCTGCAGTTACGGCACGCCGCACATCCCGGCTGGATTCAATGTGCAGTCCGCCGTCGGTGCGCGGTTCCACCAGGCCGACCCCTTCAATGGCGGAAATGTCGGCGGCCAGGCCGTTGTCCGGCGGATCGGTTCGAAGATCCAGCAGATACACTCCTTCGTTTTGCAGCTGTCGGCCCAACTCATCGATGCGCCCGCAGGCAATCAGCCGCCCTTTGACAAAGATGCCCACCCGGTCACAGATCTGCTGGATCTGGTAAAGCTGATGGGAGGAAATCAGGATGGTACGGCCATCCCGCACCGACAGGTCGCGGATCAGCGCGATCAGCCCGCACATACCTTCGGGGTCAATGCCCAGCGTCGGCTCGTCCATAATAATGATCTTGGGATCCTTCATCAGCACATCGGCAATGCCCAGGCGCTGGCGCATACCGCGGGAGTAGCCGCCCGCTTTGCGGTCGGCGGCGTAGGTCATGCCCACTCGCTCCAACAGCTCGGCGGCGCGGCGCTCGCAGACATCCCGGTTCAGCCCATTGAGTCTCCCGTTGAAGATCAGATTCTCCCGTCCCGTCATATCGGGATAAAAACCGATGTTGTCGGGCAGATACCCTACCATGCGCTTGACCGCAATCGGGTCACGGGTGCAATCGCAGCCGTCGATCTGCGCCCGGCCTGCGGTCGGCTCCGTCAGGCCCAGCAGCATCAGCGTTGTAGTGGTTTTGCCGGCTCCGTTCGGGCCGAGCAGCCCGAAAATCTCCCCCTCCCGAATGCTCAGCTCCAGCCGGTCCACCGCCGTCACATCTTCATAGCGCTTGGTCAGTGCGGTTGTCCGGATGATCGTTCTTTCGGCCATGTTCAGCGCCTCCCGTACTTGTGGAACACATAGCCCAGTCCGCAGAACGCCGCAAGGATCAGCAGGATGCCCACAATGCCCCAAATCGTTTCCGTTTTGACCGAAACACGGAAGGCTGCGGTGTCTTTCGTCTCACTGTTCTTTACGGTGATGTCCAACTCATAGTCGCCGCTCATGGCGTCCTTGCTGGGCGTCACATAAGCGGTCACTTCGCGGGTCGCACCGGCTTCCAGCACCGAGATCTCGCTCTCGCTGAACTCCACCACCCAGTCGGTGGGCGCCGAGGAGGTCAGGTTGACATTCTGAAGATCCACGTTGCCGTTGTTGGTAATGTTGAGCGTTACGGAAGTCTTTTTGTTGGCGGTGGCGTCAAAGCTCAGCAGGCCGCTGGGAGTCGTCAGCTCAATCTCATAGCTGCCGGTGATGGTAACCGTCAGCTCGTCCGAAAGCGTCTCGGTAGCCGAGACCGCCGAGATCTGAATGGTGTAGTCCCCTGCTTCCACCTCATCCGGGGGCACGACTTCCACGCTCATCGCCTGGCTGGAACGGGCATCCACCGTGATGGCTGCCACCTGGGTGCTCTCCCACTGGGTTTGAAGCTGACTGTCCATCCGGTGGGGGCATTGGAAGAAAAGCTGTAGGACTGTTCGTTGGGGGTGTTGTTCTGAACGGTGGTGCTGAAGGTGAAGTCGGTGCCCGCCGCGCCTTCCTGCTCCGCGTATTGGGTGGACAGGTTACTGCTTCCAAGCTCCTCCTCGCTCACATCCAGCGTCAGGGTCAGCGTGCTGCCGCCCTGCAGCACCACCTGATAAGTGCCCTGCGCCGCTTCGGCGGGAATGGTCAGGTGGAAAGTGACGATCCCGCTGTTGTCGCCGCTTTTGGCGTAGACGTGACTGACTTCGCTGCCGCCGCCCTCAAAATAGCCTTCCCAGCCCTCGGGGATCGATGCAACGGACAGCGCCACGTCGCTGCCCGCACCGGTTCCGTTGTACAGGTCCAGGTCCAATTCCAGCACGTCGCCGGCTTTGGCTGTAATGCCGGGGTAACGTGTGCTCAGCTCGATGCCGCCCGCCGCAAACGCCGAAACGGAGCAAACGGCGCAAAGCGCCAGGACAGCGGCCATCACCAGCAGCATTTTTAGCCAGCGGGGTCGGGTTACGGTCTGTGTCTGCATACTACATCAGAACTCCTTTTTTGTTTGATGCGGCCCGCAGGCGCTGCCTGCGGTTGCCTTATGCAAACTGTACCATGTTACATTGAAGCGAAGCTGAAAATTCCGTTGTTCGATTTGTGAAATTCCGGCTTGCAAACAGCAAAAACCGGTTTTTGTCCTGCGCAAGCTCCCGCGCCCGGCAGGTCCCTCCGCAGCCCACATGTCAAACGCTGTGGCGCAGCACAGCCGGCGTTTGCTGCATCAGGTTGACTTTCTGCCCGGGCATGGTATAATAGTCCCGAAGTTAGAAATAGCTAACTAAGTTCACATACCATGCCCCCCTTCCCGCCTCAAACGAACAGACAAATGGGAAACGGTTCGACCGGGCAGGTCGAACCGTTGCATGGGGCGATTTTCCGGGTGATGCGCCGCGCAAGACGGCGATTCCGGTACCGGGCAAACTCAACCAGGCAGTCTTTCGCCCGGACGGAACGATCGCCAAACAGGGGGCCGTCAAGGAGGGATCGTCAAGGAAACACCGTCGCAAATTTCATATCCGGATTTTGAAAGCTTGGAAATCGAGGGGGGGACCCTCTTTTGAGTTATTATGAAAAAAAGGAGACAACGATGCGTAAAATCGGATCTGTTCTGACCAGCGTTCTGCTGGTGATTTCCCTGACCGCGTGCGGTATCCGCGGCACTGACACCACTTCCTCTGCCACCAGAAAAAAGGAGAGAGCGCAGCAAGTCGCTTCGGAAACCGCAACGCGCGAACCCATCCTTCCGGCGGCTTATGGAATGTCGTCGCTCAGGTCCTCACCATTGCTGGCAATGACTTTTTTGTACCAGTAAAAGCTGTCTTTACGGCGGCGCTCCAGCGTTCCGGTGCCGTCATCGTGCTTATCCACATAGATGAACCCGTACCGCTTGCGCATTTCCCCGGTGCCGGCGCTCACCAGATCGATGCAACCCCAGGGGCAGTACCCCATCAGGTCCACATGGTCGATCTCAACCGCCTCTTTCAGTGCGGTGATGTGCTGCCGGAGATAGTAGATCCGGTAGGCATCGTGGATGGCGCCGTCCTTTTCCACGGTATCCAGCGCGCCCATTCCGTTTTCCACGATGAACAGTGGTTTCTGATACCGGTCATACAGCTGGTTCAGGGTGGTGCGCAGCCCCACCGGGTCGATCTGCCAGCCCCAATCGGTGATTTTCAGGTACGGGTTACGGCCGCCCTTGGCAATGTTTCCCACCATCTCCATCTGGGGGTCGATGCTGGCCACCGAAGAAAAGTAGTAGCTGAAGGCAATGAAATCCACCGTTCCGCGGCGCAGGATCTCTTCATCCCCCGGCTCCATCGTGAACTGCCCGCCGATCATTTCCTGATAGCGGCGGCAGGTGTTGGAGTAGTAGCCGCGCACCTGCACATCCCCGAAGTAGAATTGGGGCAGCATTTTCTCCCGGTTGACGATCTGGTCCTCAGGCCGGCAGGTTTTGGGATAGGACAGGTGGTAAATCAGCATACAACCAATTTGAAACTCCGGGTCGATCCGGTGCCCGGCCTGCACCGTCAGGGCGCTGGCCAGCAGCTGATGGTGCCCGGCCTGCAGTTTCACATCGTTGGGGTTTTCGTCTTCCCGATAAATGATGCCCGCCTGATGCCAGGGCCGGGGCGAGATGACCACCGCATTGATCTCGTTGAAGGTGATCCAGTATTTCACCTTTCCTTTGTAGCGTTCAAAAACGGTTTTGGCATACCGCACCGCCAGATCGACCACTTCCCTGCTGCGCCAGCCGCCGTACTTCTTGACCAGATGCAGCGGCATCTCGTAATGGTGCAGTGTGACAACCGGCTCAATGCCGTATTTGTGCAGCTCGTCAAACACTTTATCATAGAAGGCAAGGCCTGCCTCGTTGGGCTGCGCATCGTCCCCGTTGGGGAAGATGCGCGTCCATGCGATGGACATTCGATAGCATTTGAAGCCCATTTCCGCGAACAGGGCGATATCCTCCTTGTAATGGTGGTAAAAATCCACTGCCTCATGGCTGGGATACAGCACGCCGGGCCGGATGTCCTCGTCAATGATGCGCCGGACCCCCGCACGGGAGCCGCGCTCCACATCCGCCACGCTCAGCCCCTTGCCGTCCGCATCAAAAGCGCCTTCGCACTGATTCGCGGCGGTAGCGCCGCCCCACAAAAAATTCCTGTTCATGCATGTGCCTCACTGTCAGCTGCCAGCACGGCCTTATCCTTTTCGGTCAGCGTCTTTTCCCTGTCCTTGTAAAATACCATGGTCAACACAAAGGAAACCGCCACTGCCAGCAGAATGCAGCATGCCATCTGAATCATTCCGGTCATACTGCCGGTTTCAGTATCAATGAAGTTTGCCAGCGCAAAGATATCGGTGCCGCCGGAATAGATGCGGATCTGCAGCAGGCCAACCACCATGCCGCCGACTGCCGCACCCACAGAGGCGCAGAGGAAAGGGATCTTACGGGGCAGGTTGATGGCGTAGATGCAGGGCTCCGACACACCGAACAGCGCGGAAATGGCGGCGGGAGCACACAGGCCCTTGACGTTTTTGTCGCGGGTTTTCAGCATGACTGCCAGCACGGCGGCCATCTGGCAGAAGGGAGCCACAAAGTTGGGGGTAATGAGGGTATCATATCCCAGCGTAGCAAAGTTGTTGTACCGCAGCGGAGAGTAGCACCAGTGCAGACCGAAGATGACCAGCGTCTGATGAATACCGCCCAGTACCAGACCCTCCAGCCCGGGTGCCAGATTGTAAATAGCGAGCGTCACGGTAGACAGACCGGTTGCCAACAGGCTGCTGATGGGGCCGATGACAACGAATACCGCGGGGATCATGACCACCAGAGTCAGGAAGAGCACCATAAAGTTTCGGATGACAGCGGGAACGACCTTCTTCAGCAAACTTTTCAAGTTTGGACGCCACCCAGATCGCCAAAATGGCGGGAATGACGGTGGAGGTATACTTGTTGTTGGAGGGCAGGATGATGGGCAGGCCGAAGAAGGTCTGGAAGTAGTTCTGGCCGGGGAAACTGCCCAGCGGCGTGTCTCCGGCCAGACTGGTCAGAGCGGGGTAACACATGGTCAGGCCGATCATCAGGCCGGTGATTTCGTTCATGCCGAACTTTTTGGCGGAGGTGTAGGCAATAGAT
>JBJEYG010000138.1:0-8435 GCA_051886555.1 Gemmiger sp. | reverse complement strand
AGCTCTCCATAATGTCCACGTG
Organism: Gemmiger sp.; assembly: GCA_051886555.1. Taxonomy (GTDB): domain Bacteria; phylum Bacillota; class Clostridia; order Oscillospirales; family Ruminococcaceae; genus Gemmiger. The sequence goes on along the minus strand of JBJEYG010000138.1, from coordinate 8,413 downwards.
GTACGGGATGGGATAGTCCGGCACGACCGGCTCGCCGAAGCGCTGCACCTCCACGTTGCAGCTGTCATCGGGGCCGATGGGAACGCTGGGATCGATCATCTGGGGGATGGTGTACATGATCTTCTGGATCTTCTGCTGCAGCGCATCCTCCCTGGCTTCCAGCGCCTTCAGCGTGTCGTCATTCTCCTTGACGGCGGCCATGTTGGCGTCGATCTGGGCCTGGATGGCGGGCTTTTCCTCATCGGAAGCCTTTTTCAGCTTGCCGAACAGCGGGCCGTTGGCTTTGGACAGCTTGTTGCGCGCAGCGCGCAGGTCACTGGCCTGGCCGATGGCCGCGCGGTACTCGGCGTCCAGCGCGATGACTTCATCCACCAGAGGGATTTTTTCGTCCTGGAACTTCTTTTTGATGTTCTCCTTGACGGCGTCGGGATTTTCCCGCACAAAGCGAATGTCTAACATGGTTCTCCTACTCCTTTATTTCTACTTTCTCAGTTTGGAAAGCTCGGTACCGTATACTGGTCATCGTTGTCCCGCTCGGGATCGTACAGGCCCAGCAGCTTGGCAAAGCGGGTGAGCTGGGCGTCGCTGTAAAAGTCGATGCTCAGCGTTCCCCTTCCCTCGCGGTACTCCACCCGGACCTCGGTACCGGCGGACTGGCGCAGCGCCGCTTCCACCTCCACTGCGATGGCGGGGCGGTCGAACTCGTCCGGCTTGGGCGGCTCGGGGGCGGCGGGTCTGGTCAGCTTGCGGCACAGCGCTTCGGTCTGGCGCACGTTGAGGTTTTTGGCTTCCACCTGGGCGGCGGCTTTGGTCATGCTCTCCGCATCGGGCAAGCTGAGAAGCGCCTTCGCATGTCCGGAGCTGAGTACGCCCCGCCGCACCTGGTCGCGTACCGATTCCGGCAGCGCCAGCAAGCGCAGACTGTTGGCGATGGCGCTCCGGCTCTTGCCCAGGCGGCGGGCAACCATCTCCTGTGTCAGGTTATACTTGTCCATCAGCTGACGGTAGCCCTCTGCGGCTTCCAGCGGGTCCAGGTCCTCGCGCTGAAGATTTTCGATCAGCGCCAGGGCGGCGGCCTGCTCGTCGGTAACTTCGCGGATGATCACCGGCGCTTCGGCCAGGCCCGCCATCCGGCAGGCGCGCCAGCGGCGCTCGCCCGCAATAATGACATACCCCGGCCCTGCCTTTTTTGGCCGGACGGCGATGGGCTGGAGCAGACCGTTTTCGGTGATGCTCTGCGCCAGTTGGGATAGGGCCTGTTCATCAAAGTTTTTGCGGGGCTGGCCCGGGTCCGGCTCGATCTCCCGCAGCGGCAATGTGGTAACGGCGTTTTCTTCCGCGCTGTCCGGCTGCGGCAGGTCGGCAAACAGACTGTCCAGTCCCCTGCCCAGACCCCCCTTTGGTCTTGCCATAGGTTCCCCTCCTTCAAAATGTTCCACGTGGAACATGGTTTTCAGTGCTCATTGTTCTGCAGGAATTCCCGGGCCATACTCATATACGCCTCGCTGCCACGGCCGTTCGGCTCGTAGAAATTGATGGGCATTCCAAAGCTGGGCGCCTCGGACAGGCGGACGGTGCGCGGAATGACCGTTTTGTATACCTTGTTGCCGTAGTACTTCTTTACCTGGTCCACCACCTGGATGGTCAAATTGAAGCGCCCGTTGTACATGGTAAACACCACGCCCTCAATGTCCAGATAGCTGTTGTATTTTTTGCGCACCATTTTCAGCGTATTCATCAGTTCGGACAGGCCTTCCAGCGCGTAATATTCGCACTGGATGGGAATGAGCACGGTATCACAGGCGCACAGACCGTTGAGAGTCAGCAGATCCAGCGAGGGCGGGCAGTCGATAAAGATATAATCGTACAGGTTGGTGATGGGGGCCAGCGCCATGCGCAGGCGATTTTCGCGGCGGGGCAGCTGTACCAGTTCGATGACCGCGCCGGCCAGCTGGGTATTGGAGGCCACCAGGTCGGCGTTGTAGTTGGTTTTGGTGATCGCTTCGCGGATGTCCGCTTCACCGATCAGGCACTCGTACACGCTGGCGGGCAGCGTATGCTTGGCAACGCCGTAACCGCTGGTGGTGTTTCCCTGCGGGTCCAGATCCACCACCAGCACCCGCTTGCCCAGCGACGCCACGCAGGAGGACAGGTTGACGACCGTTGTGGTTTTTCCCACACCGCCCTTCTGGTTTGCCACCGCGATTACTTTTGCCATACCGTTACCCCCTTTTTGCAACTGCTATGATTATAGCACAGCAGGCGTCCAATAAAAAGGTTCCCGCAGTATTTTTGGCGTTTTTTCTGGTTTCCGGGCAAAAAACGTGCCGGGTTTGGGCGCAAAATGTTCCACGTGGAACAAAATACCGCCGCCGGGCAGCGTTGCTGCATTCCGGCGGCGGCGTTTGTTGCTTGTATTTTGGAAGTGCAAGTCAGTTTTCCGCAGCGGCAAGGGCCGGCTGCTCGGGTACCGGCGGGGCTACCGGGCGCAGCGTTCCCCGCAGTTCCCGGGTGGTGACTTCCGCGCCGCTCACCGGCTCCACCTGCAGGGAGAAATCCTGTTCCACAAAGCCCTGGCGCAGCATGGCATCCGCAAGGCCGAACACCTCCGGCGCAGGGTCGCGCCCCGGCAGGGGTTCCGCACCGGGGTCGTGCAGCGTGCCCACAGGGGCGGTGCTGCAGGCCCCGGGCACCGGCGCCGGCTTTGCGGCCGGGGCCGCGTCGCTGACCGGCAGGGGCGGGGCCACCTTTGCGCCGCGCCCTTCCCCTTCCACCGGGATGCGCACCGTATATTCCAGGTAGCCGTCCTTCCGGCCGCAGGTGGTAGTGGCCTGAATGCCCTGCTCGGTCATCACGTCCACCGCATGCTGCAGTGTGTTGACAAAAAACCGCACGTCCTTCACCATGGGCAGCGCCTTGCGCTGGGATTGCGCCTGCTGCGGCGGGGGCGCGGGCTGCCGCATGCGTTCCAGCATCTCGTCCACCATGCGGTCGGCTTCGCGCACACTCATCCCCTCCTCCCCCATGCGCTTGAGTACTTCCGTCCGCCGGTTTTCCGGCAGGCGCAGCGCGGCACGGGCATGGCGCTCGGTCAGGTGCCCCAGTGTGCACAGCGTTTGCTGTTCGCCGGTCAGCGTCAGCAGACGCAGCTTGTTGGCCAGCGCCGGCTGGCTCAGCCCCAGGCGGCGGGCGGCTTCCGCCTGGGTACAGTTCCACAGGCGGATCACTTCCTTGATGCCCCGCGCCGCGTCAAAAGGGTCCAGCTGGGCGCGCTGAATGTTTTCCAGCAATCCCAGCGCCGCCGACTCGCTGTCCTCCACGTCGGTCAGGATGGCAGGCACCTTCTGCATTTTTGCCAGGCGGCAGGCGCGCAGCCGCCGCTCGCCCGCCACCAGCTGGTAGCGGCGCAGCCCGGTCTGCCGCACGCTGACGGGCTGCAGCAAACCGTTTTGCAGAATGCTCACCGCAAGGGCGGCAATTTCGTTGTCATCAAACTGCGTGCGCGCCTGATAGGGCGACGGCTCGATTTGGTCCACCGGCAGCATGAGAATTTTGCCGGGCTTGGTTTTCTTGCTCATTTGTCTTCCCCCTGAGATGCGAAACGGCCTGCGCCGCGCTTTTGTCCTGTAACAAAAGCATAGCACAGGCCGTCTGTCAGAAAAAGAAGATTCGTTCGCCGCGTTTCGTGCCCCGGCGCCGTTTTACAGCGGCTTTTTGGCAATTTTTCCGCCGTTTCTGGGGTAAACGCTCGGAGTTTGCGATATTTTTTTACACAGCACCAGATTGCGTGCGCTGCCGTCCGGCAGGGTGAAGGCACGCTGCTCCGTATACTGTCCGCCCAGCTTTTTGAGCGCGCCGCCCGCTGCCGCCAGCTCGGCGCCGGCGTCGGGGCCTTTCATGGCGATGAACACGCCGCCCACCCGCACCAGCGGCAGGCAATACTCCGCCAATACCGGCAGCGCGGCCACCGCGCGGGCGCTGGCCACGTCGAACTGTTCCCGCCATCGTTTGCGGGCGGCCTCCTCGGCGCGCTCCCTGGCAAACTCCACCCCGTCGAGGCCCAGTTCGGCACACACATACCGCAGAAAGTCCACCCGTTTGCCGGTGGGTTCCATCAGCGTCAGCGCCAGATCGGGCTTGTAGATTTTCGCCACGATGCCGGGGAAACCCGCGCCGGTGCCCACGTCCACCATCCTGCCCGCCACCTCCGGCTGGGCGGCAAACAGCAGACTGTCCGCAAAATGGCGGTCCTCAATGCCTTCCGGCGTGGTAATGGCAGTCAGGTTGACCTTCCGGTTATAGTCCACCAAAAGGTCGGCATAACGGTCCAGCTGATCCAGCTGATCCGGCGTGAGGGTAATGTTCCACGTGGAACATTTCTGGGCAAGGCGGTCTTTCTCAATGGTCGGCATGGTCGGCCTCCTTTTGCAATTTTAGCAGCGCAATGGACAGCTGCGCCACATCGCTGGGGCTGACGCCCGGGATCCGCCCGGCCTGCGCCAGCGTCAGCGGCCGGATCCTGGTCAGCTTTTCCCGCGCTTCCAGCGTCAGCGTTTCCAGCGGGGCATAATCAAAGTCCGGCGGGATGCGCACATTCTCGTGGCGCTGCGTCTCCCGGATGGCCCGCTGCTCGCGGGCGATGTAACCGGCGTAGCGGATCTCCGTCTCAATGCGAAGCGCCATGGTGGGCGTCACATCCGGCCCCCATCCGATCACTTTGGCAATGCTCTCGTAAGTCACGCCGGGGCGGCGCAGCAGCTCGGCGGCGGTGCCGCCGGTGTCCCCCACGGGGGTATCCCCCGCCGCCGCTTTCAGATCGGCGGCTTTCACTTTGGTATGTTCCAGCCGGTGCATCTCGGCGTTCTTGATCTCTTGGTCGCGGGTGAAAACCGCCCACCGGTCATCCTGCACCAGACCATACTCCCGCCCGATGGGGGTCAGGCGCTCGTCGGCATTGTCCTGGCGCAGGCTCAGGCGGTATTCACTGCGGCTGGTCATCATGCGGTAAGGGTCCAGCACGCCTTTGGTAACCAGATCGTCCACCAGCGTGCCCAGATACCCCGAATGGCGCGGCAGCACCAGCATGGAACTTCCCGCCGCCCTGCGGGCCGCGTTCAGCCCGGCCAACAGCCCCTGGGCGGCAGCCTCCTCATAGCCGGAGGTCCCGTTGAACTGCCCGGCGCCGAACACCCCCCGCACCACCTTGCTCTCCAGCGTAGCTTCCAGGCTGGTGGGGTCCACACAGTCATACTCAATGGCATAGGCGGGGCGCATGATCTCCAGATGTTCAAAGCCCCGGATGGTGTGCAGCATCTCGTTCTGCACCGCCTCAGGCAGGCTGGAGCTGAGTCCCTGCAGGTACATCTCCTCCGTATCCTCGCCGCAGGGCTCCACAAAGACCGGGTGACGCTCCTTGTCCCGGAACCGGACGACCTTATCCTCAATGGAGGGGCAGTAGCGCGGCCCCACACCCTGGATCAGCCCGGCGTACAGCGGCGAACGGTGGAGGTTATCCAGAATCACCTTGTGAGTGTCGGGATTGGTGTAGGCGATGTAGCAATCCACCTTGTTGTGCATGGGCGCGCGGGTGAGAAAGCTGAAGGGCTGCAAACTCTCGTCCGGGTCACCGGGCTGACGCTCCAGCCGGGAGAAATCGATACTCCGGCGGTGCACCCGGGCGGGGGTGCCGGTCTTGAACCGGCGGATAGGCATGCCCAGCGCTTTGAGCGCTTCGGTCAGTTTGGTGGCGGCATGCTGGCCGTCCGGCCCGCCCGCATAATGGGCTTCTCCCACATGGATCAGCCCGCCCAGCGTGGTGCCGGTGGCAACGACCACACACTTGCAGCCATAGTAACCGCCGAGGGCGGTGTACACCCCTTTGACGCAGCCGTTTTCCACATCCAGGCCGGTGACCTCCGCCTGGTGAATGTCCAGGTTGGGGGTGCATTCCAGCGCGTGCTTCATATACATGTGGTAGCGCTTGCGGTCGGTCTGCACCCGCAGACTGTGTACCGCCGGGCCTTTGCCCCGGTTGAGCATCTTGCTCTGCAAAAAGGTCGCATCCGCTGCAAGGCCCATCAGCCCACCCAGCGCGTCCACCTCCCGCACCAGATGGCCCTTGGCGGTACCGCCGATGGAAGGGTTGCAGGGCATGTTGCCGATAAAATCCAGACTGATGGTGAACACCGCGGTGCGCGCGCCCAACGTTGCCGCCGCGTGGGCGGCCTCAATGCCGGCGTGGCCCGCACCGATGACCACCACGTCGTAGTTGCCTAAAATATCCATGAACGTTCTTTCACTTTCCCACACAGAATTTGGAGAATACCTCGTCAATGACCGCCTCGGTGGCGTCCTCGCCGGTCAGATCGTACAGCGCATGGAGCGCGTCGTCAATGCACACGCCCACTGCGTCCAGACCGAAGCCCGCTTCCCTGCTGCGCAGCGCCTCCCCCACCGCGTCGCGGGCGGCGACGGCGGCGGCATACTGGCGCTCGGTGCACAGGCAGGCGGCATTGGGGTCCAGGTCGGCCGCACCCACTACCCGCGCCACCGAATCGGCCAGCAGCGGAAGGCTTGCCCGGTCGTTGGCGCACAGCGGCAAAAGCTCCCTGAAATACGGCCGCAGTTTTTCCACATCCCTGTTGAAAACTTCGGCGGCAACGTCCTGCTTGTTTAGCACCGCAATGGCGGGCCGCCCCGCGCAGCGCCGGGCAAGCTGCAAATCATCCTCTGACAACGGCTCGCCCGCATCGTACACCGCCAGGATCAGGCCGGCTTCCTCCAGCTTTTTCCAGCTGCGGCGGATCCCCTCCGCTTCAATGGCGTCGCCGTCCTCCCCCACTTCGCGCACACCGGCGGTATCGAACAGGTTCAGCCGCACGTCCCCCAGCTGGACAGCCTGCTCCACCACGTCACGGGTGGTTCCGGCCACCGGCGTCACAATGGCACGGTCGAACCCGGCCATCAGGTTGAGCAGCGTACTCTTGCCGACATTGGGGCGCCCCAGCAGCACACAGTCCACCCCCCGGCGCAGCACTGCGCCGGCGCCATAATTTTGAATCAGCCCATTCAGCCGGGCTTCGGCATTTTTCAGCGGCCGGGTGAGCGCCTCACCGGTGAGGGCAGGCACATCCTCCTCAGGGTAGTCGATCCAGGCGGTGATGTGGCCGGCCAGCGCTTGCAGTTCCCCGCGGATGGAGACAATCTCCCGCGCCAGCGCACCGTCCAGCGCCGCGCCGGCCAGTGCCGCGCCCTGGCGGCTGCTCGCCCCGATGACTTCCATGACCGCTTCCGCCTGAGTCAGGCTCATCCGGCCGTTTTCCAGCGCGCGGCGTGTATATTCGCCCGGCGCGGCGGGCGACGCGCCCGCCTTCAGAAGCGCCTGGATCAGCCCGTCCGACATGGCGGAACCGCCGTGCACCGACAATTCCACCACATCCTCGCCGGTGTAGCTGTGGGGTGCGCGGAAAAACAGCGCCACCGTCTCATCCATCGGGCGGCCGTCCAGCAGATAATGACCGAACAGGGCGGTATACCCCTTCGCCTCCTCCACCCGCTTTTTGGAGTCGGCAGGGCGGAACACCCGCGCCGCGATGGCATAAGCATCGGGGCCGGACAGGCGCACGGTGGCAATGCCGCCCTGCCCGGGCGGAGTTGCCAATGCGCAGATGGTGGTACGGAAGAGCATGGACAGGCCTCCTGAATCAGATAGTTGGTTTTAGCATAACACACTTGCGCCCAAAAGAAAAGACAGGAAGGCTCCCACGGAAAAATCACATATTATGTGAACTTATTTTGCATGATTTGTAAACATTAGCACTCTGAACTTGACAGTGCTAAAAATTTGAACTATAACAGAATCGTACCAGGAAGGAGGGTCCGGTTGGACCTTCCCGCAGGGCGCAGATAAGGAATTTGATGGGAGGAATGACTTATGTTGCCCAGCATTTTTGGTGAACCGCTGTTTGATGAATTTCTTTGTGAACCGTTTGCGGAGGAACGGCCCCGCGAGGACCGCGACCCGCTGTACGGCAAACACGCAAAGAATCTGATGAAAACCGATGTGAAGGATCTGGAAAACGCCTACGAGGTCGCGGTGGATCTGCCCGGATTCAAGAAGGAGGAAATCCATCTGGATCTGCGGGACGGTTACCTGACCATCCGCGCGGAAAAGAGCCTGGACCGGGAGAACCGGGACGAGGACGGGCATTACCTGCGCAGAGAGCGGTATGTGGGCTCGTGCAGCCGCAGCTTCTATGTTGGTGAGATGAAACCGGAGGATGTGAAGGCGCACTTCGAGGACGGCATTCTCAAACTGACCGTCCCCAAGGCGGACACCCCCAAACCTGCCGATCGGAACACCATCGTGATCGAATAAGCCGTAAGAAAAGGCCCTGGCGGCCGGCGAATTCGC
>JBJEYG010000137.1:0-1890 GCA_051886555.1 Gemmiger sp. | reverse complement strand
ATTGACGGGACATGTGCAAAAAACCGGGGGGAAAATTTGGCGAAAACGTCAAAACATAAAACTATATTTTACAAAGGTAAAAGAATATGATAAAATTATACCACAAATGTAAAATAATTGCGCGCGTTGCGACCATAAAAGGAGGAACCAATGGAAAAGCTATCCCGTGCAGAGGAACAGGTGATGGCGGGGCTGTGGGCCTGCGGCGGCCCGGCGACCCGGCGCCAGATTGCAGACGCACTGCCCAAAGAGGCGAAAACCAACGCCTGGGCGGACAGCACACTGCTGAATTTTTTGCTGCGCCTGCAAAAGAAAGGCTTTGTCCGGCCGGAAAAACAGGGAAACAAAAATCTGTACATCCCACTGGTGCGCCGGCAGACCTATTGCGCCGCAGTTGCGGATGAGATGGTACACACGCTGTTTGGCGGCGACCTGCGCAATCTGGCGAAAGATCTGGCGGACACCGGCAGACTGTCCAACGCACAGATGGAACGGCTGGCACGATGGTTGGACAACCGTGTGGTGGAGTACCCCGAGTACGATTACGAATGAGCGGCGTACAACGGCAGCCATTCCCCTTGGGCGGGAAGGCTGCTTTTTCGATCCGGTTGACAGGAAAGATCCTTTGTGCTATATAATATTTAGCAATACTAAATATAAACGACGTGGCTTTGCAGGAGAGGACGACCGATGCCGAGAAAAACGGATGATGACGCGCCGCAAATGCGATTCGCCCAGCAGCTGAAAAAAGGCGTACTGGAAATGCTGGTGCTGGAACTTTTGGCCCAAAAACCCGGGCATGGCTATCAGCTGTTGCTGCGGCTGAAAGAAAGCAGCCTGACGTTGAAGGAAGGGACGCTGTACCCGATTCTGTACCGGCTGGAGGATGAAGGGTGCATCAGCTCGGCATGGCAGGCGGAAGGGGAGGGCGGCCCACCCTCCGCCCGGCCGAAGCCGCGCAAAGTGTACACCGTGACGGACAAGGGGCGCCGGGTACTGGAGGCACAATGGCAGACCTGGCGGCAGTTTGCCGGATGTGTGGAACGATTCGCTCACGGGAGGGGCGCGAAGGATGAATAAGGTAAAAAAATATATGTATGCAGTGCAGCGCCGCCTGCGGATGGACCGCAGGACCCGGCGGCGCGTGATGGCGGATCTGAGCAGCAGTGTGCAGAGCCGACTGGATGACGGAAGATCCATCGAGGAAATCCAGACGGAGCTGGGAACGCCGGAACAGGCGGCGGCTGAGTTGAACGAGGCCTTCCGTGAGCAGTCGGGGGAATACAAGAGCCCGTGGCGATGGCTGTTTCTGGCGCTGGCGGTGCTGGCGGCGTGCGCTGCGCCGCTGTGCGCATTGCTGGCGGACCTGAGCAGCGAAGCGGCTTCGGTGGGCATCATTGGCGGTGCGGACGGGCCTACCGCAATTTATGTTGCAGGGAAACCGGATGCGGGGATGGTTGCGGCCCCCTGGATTGCAGGCTTTGTCGGGCTGTTTCTGCTGCTGGGCTGGTGCCGGGAAAGCCGGCGCCGACTTTGGGTGCCTGCTGTGGTATGCGGTAGTGTGACGGTTTGGTGGCTGGTTGCCCAGGCAATGTCCATCCGGTGGATGGCGGGCACTGGTATGCCGCCGGGATCGATCCTGGCGGATACCGTTTTCGGGCTGCTGACCGGTGGCGTTTGGCTTTGTGCCGCGGTACTGGCCCGGTCGCTCTTTGATTTTTTCCACAAGAAGTGAGAGTCTCCGCGAAAATATTTGAAAAACGCGCCGGATTGGGCTTGACAAGCCGAATGCGGCGTGTTAGAATATTACTCGCATCTGGTGGTGACCACTGTGGAGAGGTGTCCGAGTGGTTTATGGAACTGGTCTTGAAAACCAGCGATTCGCGAGAG
>JBJEYG010000136.1:0-1897 GCA_051886555.1 Gemmiger sp. | reverse complement strand
CATGAACGGAGCGACGAAACCCAGCGCGTGCACATAGCTGCCAACCTGTGCGTCGTGGTAAAGAAGCATTGCGGCCTGCCGCCCGAACAGCACAAACCCAAGCCCGGCAAAGACTGACATCAGCCCGGTGATGGTCATCATGGAATCGATCAGCCTGGCCAGACCGGCGGTGTCCTTGCGTGTGTGGGCGCGGGTGATTTCAGGCATCAGCAGGCCGGACAACGCCGATAAAATGGAAAACGGGAAAAAGATCAACGGAATGGCCATGCCCTTCAATGCACCGTACTGCGACACGGCCTCGGCGCGATCCCCCAGATAGAGCGCCAGACAGTAGGGGATCAATGTGCTTTCCGCTGCCTGCAGCGCGCTGGCCAGCAAACGGCTGCCTTCCACCGGAAGCGCAATCCCCCAAAGCTCCCGCCGCGTGTAGGGGACCCCCACATCCTTTGGAAGGGGGCGGAATACTGGTTCACGACGGGCGTACAATATCATGATCCCGCACGAGACCGCTTCACTGACCGTATTGCCCAGCAGCACCGCCGCGCAGGCGTATCCTGCGCCCCAATGCACAAAATACCGGATCGTCAAAAAAACTACGCCCATACGGACACATTGCTCCACCAGCTGCGCGGTCACATTGGGGCGTACACGCCGTGCCGCAAGGAAGCAGCCCCGCAGCGCGCCCGCCGCCGCCATAAACGGTAAACTCAGTGACAATACCCGCAGGCCCAATTCTGCACGGGAATCGTGCAGCAGCCAGTGGGCAACCGGGCCTGCCAACGCTGCCTGTGCCACCATGGCTGTAGTTCCCAGCAACATTGCAGTGCATACAAGACTGCGGGCCGTTTTTGCCAGACCTCGCCCGCGGGCCAGATTCTGGGCTGCCAGCCGGGTTGATGCGGTGTTGATGCCTGCGGTGGCAAGCGAAACGAATACCATGTACACCGCCAAAATCAGCTGATACAAGCCCATTCCTTCGCTGCCCAGCCGGCCGGCCACATAGACGCGGAACGCCATGCCCAGAATGCGCAGCACAAACCCCGATACTGTCAGAAGCGCAGCGTTTTTGATGTACAGCTTTACCTGCATGGCGCAATCCCCCCTCAGACACAGGTATGCGTTCTCCCCGCCGGATAGACCCGCGCTTGCAGGCTGCCGTATGAAATGCTACAATAAAAATGTCGAAAGTGAGAGGAGTGTGTCGAATGGACCAAACCACATCTGCCGCCGTCAGTGAGGCTGCGTCTTATCTGCGTTCCCGTTTGCCCGAATTGCCGCAGATTGCTCTGGTACTCGGCTCCGGGCTAGGAGGTCTCGCGGACCGTCTGGAACAACCTGTCTTCATCCCTTATGGGCAAGTGCCGCACTTTCCCGTATCCACTGCGCCCGGGCATGCCGGCCGGTTCGCTGCGGGACGTCTGGAGGGAAAGCCGGTGCTTTGTATGCAGGGGCGGTTCCATTATTATGAGGGATACGATATGGCTGATATTGCACTGCCGGTGCGCGTACTCCGTGCGCTGGGCTGCCGTGCTATGATCCTGACCAATGCGGCAGGCGGTGTCAACTGGGATTTCTCGGTGGGAGATTTTATGCTTATTTCCGATCACATCAATTTTATGGGGGCAAACCCGCTGCGAGGAGCAAATGATGACGCTGTTGGCCCGCGTTTCTGCGATATGACGCAGGTGTACTCCGCTGAACTTCAGACACTGGCACGCAAGATCGCTGCGCAGCAGGGAATTGATTTACGGGAGGGCGTATATCTGGGCTATATGGGGCCCAGCTTTGAAACTCCGGCGGAGATTCGTGCATTCCGCGTTTTGGGCGCAGATGCCGTTGGTATGAGCACCGTTCCCGAAGCCATTGCAGCGGCGCACTGTGGTCTGCCGGTTCTGGG
>JBJEYG010000135.1:0-1899 GCA_051886555.1 Gemmiger sp. | reverse complement strand
TGGCGTCCGATGGGGATGCCAATACGGTGCGCGCACAGAATTTCCGCTTTGCCTATGACTGGTACGTGGAGGAATGCTTCTACCTGCAGGCGGATTCCGCCTTGGTGCTGCCCGACACGGCGGACGGGACGCAGAACTTCGGCTCATGGCTTTGCGGCGGGGATTCCCCCGTACAAGGGCAGGTGTGCACCATTCTGACCGCGTACTTCTCCACCGGGTCACAGGGGGAAGATGCGTTCCGGGAAATCTGGCCCGACAGCCGGCTCCTCGACTACGATCTTTTGCGGGAAAACGCTGCGGGCGGGCTTTGGCAGGATACGGTGGTGAACCTGGATGGGGAGGAAAGCCCTTTGCGGACCGAATCTCTGCTGCTGAAAGATGGGAACGGCCCTGACACCGCGACGGTGCAAAAGCTGGTGCTGGTGGCGGACCCCCACCCGGACAGCCTGCAGCAGGAAAAAGCTTCCGGCTGACAGTACGATGCTGCTTGCGGCCCTGCTTGCCGTGCCGGCCTGAGCACTGCTGCGAGGGCGACTTTGCCACCGCGGAAAAAATTCTGCCGCGACGGTTGACAAAGCCAGAAAGCTGTGCTATAAATACTTTAAACCAATGAAGCGAAAGTAAAACTGCAAGCGCATCCACAGAGAGCTCCTGTTGCTGGGAATGGGGCGAAAAGCGGTGCAGACAAATGGTTCGCCGAGGGCACGGTGAAAGGGATTGCCGAGTATCCGCTGACGGAAGCCTCCGTTACAGGGCAGGGGAATGTTGGTTCCCCACAGAGTGGCCGTTCCGAAGAGAGAGCGGCAAGCAAGGTGGCACCACAGATAATTGATTTATCTGCCCTTGCACGGGAGAAATCTTGTGCGAGGGCAGTTTTTTATTTGTCCCCGCGGCACAATAAGAAGGGAGCAAGGCAAAATGATCCTGCTGAAAGAACGATGGCGCCGCTGCAATCCGTAACCGAATTTGTGTATGTTTTGCAGTTTGAAAGGAGCTATTTCTTATGAAAAAGTTTGTTGCTGTTCTGTCCGCCGCCGCTATGATGCTGTCCCTGGCCGCCTGCGGCGCATCTTCCACCGCGTCCTCTGCTTCTTCCGCAGCGTCCGGCGGGGCGGTTTCCTCCGAAACGGAAGAAATCAAGACCTACCGGATCGCGATTGTTCAGCAGCTCGATCATGCCAGCCTCGATGAGATTCGCACCGCCATTGAAGCGGAGCTGGATGCCAAAGCGGCGGAGGGTGGTTTTCAGGTGGAATACACCGAGTTCAACGGCCAGAACGATGCTACCATTCTGAACCAGATCGGCACCCAGGTCGCCAGCGACGGGTACGACGCGGTGATGCCCATTGCCACGCTGGCCGCCCAGTGCATGGCCAACGCCTGCGCCGACGACAAGATCCCCGTGATTTACGCCGCCATCTCCGACCCGGATTCCGCCGATCTGACCGGCCTGGACTACGTCACCGGTACCTCCGATGCGCTCAACACCGAGTTTATTCTGGACATGATGCTGGCCGCTGACCCGGATGTGCAGACGGTGGGCCTGCTGTACTCCAAGTCCGAGACCAACTCCGCGACGCCCATTGAGGAGGCCAAGGCATACCTGGACAGCAAGAACATTGCTTATGTGGAAAAGACCGGCAATACCTCCGACGAGATCATGCAGGCTGCTGCCGGCATGGTGGGCGCAGTGGACGCGGTGTTCACCCCCACCGATAACAGTGTGATGGCCTGTGCTGCCAACGTTTCTGAAACGCTGACTGAGGCCGGCATTCCCTACTACACCGGCGCGGACAGCTTTGTGACCGCAGGCGCGTTTACCACCTGCGGCGTCAATTACACCGAGCTGGGCACCTACACCGCCGACATAGCGCTGGATGTACTGCTGAACGGCAACCT